>NZ_JBCNNS010000012.1:0-59617 GCF_039594335.1 Raoultella sp. | reverse complement strand
TGCCATCAAGCGGCGACAGATGGCCCATCAAGACAAAGTAGCGCCCGGAAAACTGCCCGGTCTGCTCAATGGCATAGATGTCCGCGGGGCTTTCCACCACGCAAATCTGGCCGTTTTCACGGCGGCGAGGATTGCTGCAAATATTGCACACCTCCTGCTCGGTGAAGGTGCGGCAATCGGCACAGTGGCCGATTTCCGACATCGCGCGCGTCAATGACTGCGCCAGACGCATCCCGCCGCTACGATCGCGCTGAAGTAGCGTAAACGCCATGCGCTGCGCTGACTTCGGGCCAACGCCCGGCAGGCAGCGCAATGCTTCCATAAGCTGAGTTAACAGCGGGCTGGTTTGCATCAGAATGGCATCTTAAAGCCAGGCGGCAACTGCATGCCGGAGGAGACGGAAGCCATCTTCTCTTTCTGGGTCTCTTCAATACGGCGCGCCGCATCGTTGAACGCCGCAGCGACGAGATCTTCCAGCATATCTTTGTCGTCTTCCAGAAGGCTCGGGTCAATCTCCACGCGGCGGCAGTTATGCGCGCCGTTGATGGTCACTTTAACCAGACCTGCGCCGGATTCACCGGTCACTTCCAGCTGCGCTATCTCTTCCTGCATTTTCTGCATTTTGTCTTGCATCTGCTGGGCCTGCTTCATCAGGTTACCCAGGCCGCCTTTTCCACCAAACATAGGCTTCTCTCTCAGTAAGTCATCGTTAAGGATGCTGACCGCAAGTCAAACTTGCAATCAAATGGGGCGAATACTCTCTTCATCCAGATCCGCATCGAAGAACCGGCGCAGCGTCTGAATGTTGTTATCCGCAACAATTGCTTCGCGCGCTTGCGCGAGCTTCTCTTCATAAATTGCCTGCCGCCACTCCAGCGGCGTGCGCATCGCAGGATTATCGTCTTCCACGATAGTCAATTCAACCGGTGAACCGTACAACACGCCTAGCGCTTCGGCTAACTTTTGCTGCGCGCCGGCAGAATTGAGATGCCGCTGGCTCGGACGCAGATGCAGGCAGATACGGCTACCGTCCTGCTCTTTCCACGCGTTCAGCGCCACCTGCTCGACCAGCTTCGGCACCATCAGCTGGTTAACTTCCGCAGCCCAGCTGTCGCGTTCGACCGCTTCCAGCGCCAGTTTTGCCGCCAGTTCCGGCGTTTTTTCATGTTCCAGCGCTTTCTTCAGCGCCTTCGGCGTCGCGACCTCTTCTTTCACCGTTTCGACAATCGTCGTCGCCTTCCAGCGATAGGCTTCTTTTTTGGCCGGGACCTTTTCCTGCACCGCCGCGACGGCCGGACGAGCCTGCACACGCTCGGTGATTGAACTCAGTCGCTCCAGCGCAGCGTTATTCACCGGCCGCGCGCGGGATGCGGCTGCCGGTTCACTCTTTTTTGGGGTGGGGGCTCCCTGGTTACGCTGCAGATGACTGCGTGCCGCCAGTACCTGACTGGTGGTTTGTGGCAGATTCTGCGGCGGCGGCTGAACCGGCGGCGCGGATACCGCTGCCGCCTGCACAGGCGCGGCCGGCGTTGCCGGTAGCGGTTTCACCTCGGGTTCTGGCAGCGGCGCTTGCGGATGGAATGCCAGCGCACGCAGTAGCGTCATTTCCACTCCCATACGCCGATCCGGCGCATACGGCAGCTCTTTGCGGCCAATCAGGAGCGTCTGATAGTACAATTGTATATCGGTGGGCGGCACGGTGCGCGCGAGTTCACGCATCCGCAGCTCCACCGCAGCCATATCGGCGCCCAGCGCCGAAGGAGAGAGCTGAACCATCGCAATCCGGTGCAGCAGACTCTGCATTTCAACCAGCAGCGCTTCCCATTCAACGCCGCGGGAGGCCGCTTCGTTGACCCCCGCCATGACGCGTTCGCCATCGGCCGCCACCAGCGCCTCAATCAACGACAGCGCCTGATCGTCGTCGAGGGTGCCGAGCATCGTACTGACCGACTCCGCCGTCAGACGGCCATCGCCGCTGGCAATTGCCTGATCGGTCAGGCTTAAGGCATCGCGAAGGCTGCCATCCGCCGCGCGCGACAGCAGCTGCAGCGCGCGAGATTCATAGGCAATCTGCTCTGCGTCGAGAATATGCTCAAGCTGATGGCGGATCTGTTCGACATCCAGCGCCTTAAGATGGAATTGCAGACAGCGCGACAGGATCGTCACCGGCAGCTTCTGCGGATCGGTAGTCGCCAGCAGGAATTTGACGTGCGCAGGCGGCTCCTCGAGCGTTTTTAACAACGCGTTGAAGCTGTGGCGCGACAGCATGTGGACTTCATCGATCAGATAGACCTTAAAGCGACCACGGGCCGGTGCATACTGGACGTTGTCCAGCAGGTCGCGGGTGTCTTCGACTTTGGTACGGGAAGCAGCATCAATCTCAATCAGATCGACAAAGCGCCCCTGCTCTATTTCGCGGCAGTTATCACACACGCCGCACGGCGTGGCGGTAATACCGGTTTCACAGTTCAACCCTTTTGCGAGCAAGCGCGCGATGGAGGTTTTCCCCACGCCGCGGGTGCCGGAAAAGAGATAAGCGTGATGAATGCGCCCTAACGATAAGCCGTTCGCCAGTGCGGTCAGCACATGTTCCTGGCCGACGACGTCAGCAAAGGTTTGTGGGCGCCATTTACGGGCTAAGACCTGATAACTCATGGGCTGGCTCTGAAACGCTGGAAGGTGAAATCACGAGGGGTCATGCTATCACAGCCCCGCCCGATCGGCGAGGCTATGTGGAGGGATTTGCTTAGTGGCCCGGGAACGGAACCAGGCTATAGCAGTGGATTCCCAGTTTTTCCAGACGCTGCTCGCCGCCCAGATCAAACAGATTGATGATAAAGGCCGCGTCATGCACTTCACCGCCCAGGCGGCGAATCAGCTTCACGGTTGCATCAATCGTGCCGCCGGTGGCCAGCAGATCGTCAACGACGAGAACTTTATCGCCCGCTTTGATCGCATCGACATGAATCTCCAGTTGATCGGTACCGTATTCAAGCTCGTAGCTCTCCGCAATGGTTTCACGCGGCAGCTTACGCGGTTTACGTACCGGCACAAAACCCACGCCCAGCGCCAGTGCAACCGGGGCGCCAAACAGAAAACCGCGTGCCTCAGTGCCCACCACTTTGGTGATGCCGGCGTTTTTATAACGCTCGGTCAGCAGCTCAATGCTTAACGCATAGGCCTTCGGGTCTTCCAGCAAGCTGGTGACATCGCGGAAAAGAATACCCGGTTTCGGATAGTCCTGAATGCTTTGGATGCTGTTCTTTAGATATTCAAGCTGCTGTGCAGTTGCGGTCATAAGTTTATGCCTGATAAAAACGGTGTTACTCACGAGCAGGCCAAACGGGTCAAAGAAACATTTGGTTAACCTTTAACCAGGCGCGCCCGCGCTCGAAAACGCTCGAATTTACTGTCTGTAAGCGACAATTGCAACACTCATTATGATGCATTAGTGCTTTTGTTGCGTCGCGTCAACAACCGGAATACGCCACATAAATATCAACAGGCAGGTCAGAATCACCAGCAGCATGATGCGAACCCACGTAAGCTTGACCAGCCACAGCGACACGGCGAAGGTCAGCAGGATCATCACGACTGCCCGCGGCTTAGCGCCGGGCGGCATCGCACGGTATTGCTGCCAGTGACGAAGATAGCCGCCAAACCAGGAACGATACAACAGCCAGTGGTGAAAACGCGGTGAAGAACGGGCAAAACACCAGGCCGCCAGCAGAATAAACGGGGTGGTCGGCAATAAAGGCAAAAAGACGCCCAGCGTCCCCAGCGCTACCGCCAGCCAGCCTATGATGATTAAAATAATACGTGGCATAATGCGAATCGTTATCAGGCAGATGCGGCTACTCTAGCACAGTTGTCTATCAGGGTAGGGAGGTGTTATTTGAAAACAACCCGGCTTTTACAAACGCTGGAAAATCAGCTGGCCCAGTTGGCCGTGCAGGTGGCACCGCTGGCGCATCATGCTACGCTCAGCGCCCGCTTCGATCGCCAGCTGTTCCGCACTCGCAGCACGCTGATGCAGGACTGTCTCGAGGAGGCGCAGCAGCACTTTTCTGAGCTGCGGCAGGCCGTTGAACTACAGCAGCTTCCACAGGTCGCCTGGCTGGCGGAGCGGCTGGTCGCGCAGGTTGCCGCCCTCAGCCGGGAGGCAGCAACCTGGCCACTGCGCCGCTGGGATAGCGCCTCGCCCGGAGTGAACCGCTGGCAGCGGCGGCGACTTCAGCATCAGGAGTACGAACGTCGACTGCTGGCGATGCGAAACGATCGCCAGCATCAGCTCGCGCAGGCGACGATGCTTGAGGAGCAGCAGCGGCTGGCGAAAGAAGTCGATGTCTGCACCGGGCGTTTAGCACGCTGCCGCGATGCACTGGAAAAAATAGAAGGCGTGCTGGCACGCTTAACGCGCTAACAGAAGGAAGCACTATGTCGCTGGAAAACGCCCCGGATGAGGTCAAACTGGCCGTTGATTTGATTATGTTGCTTGAAGAGAACCAGGTGTCAGTGCAAACCGTATTGGGGGCGCTGGAGATAATCAAACGTGACTATGAAAATAAACTCAAGCACACCGGACAGACGTCAGATGAAGCGGATAAACGCTAACGACAGCCCGTCTGAAACGGGGCGGCACACTGGCCGCCCCTGCGGAGTCTTTTACCCGATAGCCGGAGACGGATCGTCCCCTTTGACCTCACGCTTGAGCGCCGTCACTTCATCCCCTTTTTCATTACGCAGATGGACTTCCAGCTGGTTGAAGGCGATGTTGATGTCGTTTTCACGACACAGGCGGTCGATCGCGCGGTTCAGTTCATCGACGGTATAGCTGCGATCGCGCAGTTCGCGGACATATAAACGCAGCTCATGATCCAGCGTGCTGGCGCCGAAGGTGGTGAAGAAGACCGATGGCGCAGGTTCCGGCATCACTTTCGGATGCTCATGTGCCGCCTGCAGCAGAACTTCCTTAACCTTATCCAGATCGGACCCGTACGCCACGCCGATGCGGATCACCACGCGGGTCACGGTGTCGGAGAGTGACCAGTTGATCAACCGCTCGGTCACAAACGCTTTGTTCGGGATGATCACCTCTTTACGGTCAAAGTCGGTAATAGTCGTGGCGCGAATGCGGATCTTGCTGACAGTACCGGAGAAGGTACCGATCGTCACGGTATCCCCGATGCGCACCGGGCGTTCGAAGAGGATAATCAGACCGGAAACAAAGTTACCGAAAATCTCCTGCAAACCAAAGCCCAGACCCACCGACAATGCGGCCGCCAGCCACTGCAGCTTGTCCCACGAGACGCCCAGCGCGCCAAATACCGTCATCGCACCGATCGCGATAATCGCGTAGTTCAGGATCGAGGTAATGGCGTAAGACGTCCCCTGGCGCATATTGAGCCGAGAGAGAATCAGCACTTCCAGCAGGCCCGGTAGGTTGCGGATCAATGCCCAGGCAACCATGGACGCGACGATCGCGAACAGCAGGCTTCCCATCGTCACGCTCCTCACCACACTGGCTCCCGCTTCGGTGCCGTTGTAGTGCCACAAGGTGATGCTGTCGAGATAGGCGAATACGGTGATGAGATCGGACCAAATTGCCCAGAATACGACACCAAACAAGGCGACCATCACCAGCATGGTAATACGCAATGTTTGCTGGTTGACCTGCTCCAGCGCAATCGTCGGTTCTTCCTGCGGCTCAGCCCCTTCCGCCCCCTCTTTGACCATATGCTGACGACGGGCCAGCGCACGCCGCCAGGCGATACGCCGCGCGGCAACGCTCAGGCCACGCAAAACGCTCTGGTACAGCAGATTCCACAGCATCACCAGGTAGACGGTCTCAATCCAGCGACCGGCCAGACGCAGGGTGGTATAGAAGTAGCCGGTTGCCGTCAGCACCATCAGCGCGACAGGCACAATCGAGAGAACGGTGACGGTGAGAAGACGCAGGCTGTGAGACTCTTTATCACGCCAGCTATCACGACACATCGGCCACACCAGTACCGCGATCAGCAGCAGATTGAGGAAGATAACAAACTGTCCCAGTACGTCATCCATCAGATTCAGCGGCGACAGCTCGGAGACCACCGACCAGAAATTCAGCGGCAGCAGCGCAAGACTGACGCGCACAATTTGCCGGCGCCAGTGGCTGGTCAGATGCGGCGGCATGTTAAAGTGGCTTACCGCAACGCCGTCTTTTTCCAGTACCTTCCAGCACAGGCCAAACACCAGCCAGAACAGCGCCAGTTTTTTACTGTATGCCCACAGCAGTTCGCTAATGTTCAGCTGCATCGTCAGCAGAATCAGCCCTATCGCCAGAATCAGCAGCACGACAGGCAATGCACGGATCAGGTCGATAAGAATCGCTTTAGGCGTATGGAGTTGCGTGTCGTTACGCAACTGGCCGACCTGCGAGGCCAGCCGGGCCTGGTAATTACGTAACCACTGCAGGCGCCAGCGGATCAGGCCAGCAATCAACAGCAGCGGCAGACCGGCAAGGAAGGCAACGAACACCGCTGGCCACGCTTTCTCCCAGTTTACGGTGATTTTCATCGCCTTAAACTGCCCTTTCAGCGCTTCCGGGAAAGATTTAATCCACTCCCAGTCCATCGGTTTATTGCTATTTACCCAGAAAATCTGCTGAGTCAGGATCGCTTTCAGGTTGCTTGAGACGCTCATTAACTGCTGCTGGTTGATCTGCAGGTTAATCGCCATCATCAACTGATTGCCGAGCTGCTTGTTAAACTGGTCGAGCAGTTCGCGGCGCATATCCACGATGTCCAGCAGGGCATTGTGTACGTCAGGGGTCACGTCACTGCTGTGCCCATCTTCCAGTTTGGCGACGAACGCATCGCTCTGGAACAACGCATCGCGCTGTTGGTTGACTTCAAACTGTTCAAGACGCAAATCGGCAATACGGTTGGTCATATCTTCCAGCTCGTCCGCCGACGGAAGCGTCTGCTGCTGCTGGTAAAGGATGCGCGACAGTAACAGGCTCCCTTTGAGGACTGAAATCTGTTCTTTGATATCACGCTCAGATTGCAGCGCCCGATCGAGCCAGTTTTTCACTTTAATGTTGCGCTGCACCAGCTGATTGCCGTTCTCGGTCGCCGCGATGAGCTTCTGACTCAGTTGATGGTTAACGTCCAGCTCTTGTTGGACCAGCGGGTTGGACTGGATACGCGCCGTCTCATCTGGCGTGACCGCTTCCTGAGCGGTTTTTTCCGTTAGCGTCAGGCGCTTGCTGTTAACCGCTTCCTGCAGCAACTGCAGTTGATGTTCAAGACGATTACTGTTGGCGCTGACGTAATCACGTTGCTTTTGCAACGTATCCTGCAACGCGGTATTACCTTCAAGGCTCTTCCGCTGCTGCTCGATTTGCGCGTTAAGCAGGGCCTGTTGCGCCAGCAGTAATGCCTGCTGACTTGGCCGCAGAGCTTCGTCACCCGTGGTGGTGGTGCCGTTCAGGCGGTTACGTATCTGTTGTAGCTGCTGGGAAGCCGCATACATCGCATTTTGCACGCGTTCCGGCTGAGTTTGCAGGGAGACCAGTTGACTGTTGTAGGTCGCCAGATCGTTCTGCGCGGTTTGCAGATCGTCCAGCGTCTGGGAGAGACGAGATTCCAGCTGCCGCAAAGAGAGTGTGCTGAACGTTTTCCGCGTCGCCTCATCATCAGGCACCTCGCTTAACGCGTTCAGACTATCAACCGCCTGGCGCATCTTCGCTGGCGCCTGCTCAACCTGTTGCCGCAGTTGAGTCGTTTCCGACTTAATCCGCTCAATTTTATCGAGTGCTTCAAGCGTCTGCACCAGGTCTTGTTGAACCAGCTTGTCCTGTGGTGTCAGTTCCTTTTGCTTATTTAGCGTATTAAGTTGATTCTGAATATCAGATCGGTCAGGGACATCGGCAGCCAAAGCCTGATTAACGCTAAGACAGCCGACAAATAACAACAGTACAATTACAAAAGCGGAAGTGGCATTTCGCCAACGGATAGTATGCAGCATAGTGTTAACATGAGTGGTTGCAATAGCCGGAGAATACCGGGGGTCGTCGCAGCCCGCAGAATAGCACTTCTGCAATCGCGCGAATAGCTGCGACCATCAGCAAACACTCACCTTTTTTATTTTTCCGGTATCGCTAATTATTCCCCTCCGAAGGCGCCCGGAGCGTAGGGCAAAACTGATACATTTCGAGAAGAATGGCCACGTAGTCGTGTGCTTCTTTTTCAAGATCGAATGAATCCGGTGCAAAGAGCCAGTTTTCCATCAGACCGGAGAGATAGCTACGCATTAAAATCGCCGCCCGGCGGGTTAACAAATTGGCCGGCAGCATCTTGGCCGCAATACACTCCTTTAACGTGTGTTCGATACGTTCATAGCTCTCAAGACATAAGCTGCGCTGCGCTTCCTGAACCACCTCCATCTCACCGACAAACTCACATTTATGGAAGATAATTTCCATCATGAGCCGCCGACGCTCTTCTGTTACGGTGGCTTCAAGAACATGGACTAAGATCCCTCTCACAACTGACAGTGGATCGTTAGGGAATTTTGCCCGATACTCAACTTCAAGATCGCTAATACTTGCGTCCGACAACACCCATATTTCATTGAATAGATCTGATTTATTCTTGAAATGCCAGTAGATAGCCCCCCTCGTTACCCCGGCAGCTTTTGCAATTGCTGCTAACGAGGTAGATGATACGCCTTGCTGCGAAAACAAACGCAGAGCAACATCCAGAATGTGTTGCCGGGTTTCAAGTGCCTGTTGTTTGGTTTTTCGTGCCATAGGTCGATGAGTTTGCAGAGGTTGCGTTTACATACATTTGTGAATGTATGTACCATAGCATGACCATAATAGAAACACAGTAGTGGGTTTGTGGTCGTTTGAGCCACTGAACAATTTGAAATCGGACACTCGAGGTTTACATATGAACAAAAACAGAGGGTTAACGCCTCTGGCGGTCGTTCTGATGCTCTCAGGCAGCTTAGCGCTAACAGGATGTGACGACAAACCGGCTCAACAAGGAGCCCAGCATATGCCGGAAGTCGGTATTGTGACGCTCAAATCCGCACCTCTGCAAATCACCACTGAGCTACCGGGCCGTACCAGCGCCTACCGTATTGCAGAAGTTCGTCCTCAGGTAAGTGGCATTATTCTGAAACGTAACTTTACGGAAGGCGGCGACATCCAGGCTGGAGTGTCCCTTTATCAGATCGATCCGGCGACTTACCAGGCCAGCTATGAAAGCGCCAAAGGCGACTTAGCCAAAGCACAGGCAGCGGCCAATATCGCCCAGTTGACGGTTAAGCGTTATCAGAAACTGCTCGGCACCAAATACATCAGTCAACAGGATTATGATACTGCCGTCGCCGACGCCCAGCAGAGCAATGCTGCCGTTGTTGCGGCGAAAGCCGCTGTGGAAACTGCACGTATTAACCTGGCCTATACCAAAGTGACTTCGCCTATCAGCGGCCGGATTGGTAAATCCGCCGTGACCGAAGGTGCGCTGGTGCAGAACGGTCAGGCCACTGCGCTGGCAACCGTGCAGCAGTTGGATCCTATCTATGTTGATGTGACCCAGTCGAGTAACGATTTCCTGCGTCTGAAACAAGAGCTGGCAAATGGCACGCTGAAACAAGAAAACGGTAAAGCCAAAGTCGAACTGGTTACCAACGACGGTCTGAAGTATCCGCAGAGCGGCACGCTGGAGTTTTCTGATGTCACCGTTGACCAGACCACCGGTTCTATCACTTTACGCGCCATCTTCCCGAACCCGGATCATACCCTGTTACCAGGGATGTTCGTCCGCGCTCGTCTGCAGGAAGGGACCAACCCGGACGCCCTGCTGGTTCCGCAGCAGGGCGTAACCCGTACACCGCGTGGTGATGCCAGCGTTATGGTTGTCGGTGAAGGCGATAAGGTCGAAGTTCGTCAGGTCACAGCAACGCAGGCGATTGGCGATAAATGGCTGGTCACCAGCGGAGTGAAATCCGGCGATCGCGTGATTGTCGCCGGACTGCAAAAAGTAAAACCAGGCGTGCAGGTTAAAGCGCAGGAAGTAGCCTCTGACGATCAACAGCAAGTTGCCAGCAACGCTCAGTCAGAACAAACCAAGTCTTAACTTAAACAGGAGCCGTTAAGACATGCCTAATTTCTTTATCGATCGCCCCATATTCGCATGGGTGATCGCCATAATCATCATGCTTGCCGGGGGACTTGCGATCCTGAAGCTGCCTGTCGCGCAATATCCAACGATTGCGCCACCAGCAGTCTCGATCACTGCAACCTACCCTGGTGCTGATGCAAAAACGGTGCAGGATACCGTGACGCAGGTTATCGAACAGAACATGAACGGTATCGATAACCTGATGTACATGTCCTCCAACAGTGACTCAACCGGTACGGTACAGATAACCCTGACCTTCCAGTCTGGTACAGATGCGGACATCGCGCAGGTACAGGTGCAGAACAAACTGCAGCTCGCCATGCCGCTGCTGCCGCAGGAAGTACAGCAACAGGGCGTGAGCGTGGAGAAATCCTCCAGCAGCTTCCTGATGGTTGTCGGCGTTATCAACACCAACGGCACCATGACGCAGGAGGATATCTCCGACTACGTTGGCGCCAACATGAAAGATGCGATCAGCCGAACGTCCGGCGTGGGTGACGTTCAGCTGTTTGGTTCTCAGTACGCGATGCGTATCTGGATGGATCCGAACAAACTGAACAACTTCCAACTGACGCCGGTCGATGTAATCAACGCGATTAAAGCGCAGAACGCCCAGGTCGCAGCCGGTCAGTTAGGCGGCACGCCGCCGGTGAAAGGCCAGCAGTTGAACGCCTCAATCATCGCGCAGACCCGTCTGAAATCCGCTGACGAATTCAGCAATATTCTGCTGAAAGTGAACCAGGACGGTTCGCAGGTTCGTCTGCGTGACGTGGCGAAAGTAGAACTCGGTGGCGAAAACTACGACATCATCGCGAAGTTTAATAACCAGCCGGCCTCCGGTCTGGGTATCAAACTGGCGACCGGCGCCAACGCCCTGGATACGGCGAAGGCCATTCGCGCTGAGCTGGCGAAAATGGAGCCGTACTTCCCGTCAGGTCTGAAGGTTGTTTACCCGTATGACACCACGCCGTTCGTGAAGATCTCGATTCATGAAGTGGTTAAAACGTTGGCTGAAGCGATCATCCTGGTCTTCCTGGTGATGTATCTGTTCCTACAGAACTTCCGCGCCACGTTGATTCCAACCATCGCGGTACCGGTGGTCTTACTGGGTACCTTCGCCATTCTTGCCATTTTTGGCTTCTCGATAAATACCCTGACCATGTTTGGTATGGTGCTGGCGATAGGCCTGCTCGTCGATGACGCCATCGTGGTGGTGGAAAACGTCGAGCGTGTCATGGCAGAAGAAGGCCTGCCGCCGAAGGAAGCAACCCGTAAATCCATGGGCCAGATTCAGGGCGCACTGGTCGGCATCGCGATGGTGCTTTCTGCGGTATTTATCCCGATGGCCTTCTTCGGTGGTTCAACAGGGGCGATTTACCGCCAGTTCTCCATCACCATCGTTTCGGCGATGGCGCTGTCGGTGCTGGTTGCGTTAATCCTGACCCCGGCGCTGTGCGCCACAATGCTGAAACCCATCGCTAAAGGCGGTCATACCGAGCACAAAGGCTTCTTTGGCTGGTTTAACCGCATGTTCGATAAGAGCACGCACCATTATACCGATAGCGTAGGTAACATTCTGCGTAGTACCGGTCGTTACCTGGTGCTGTATCTGATCATCGTCGTCGGAATGGCCTGGCTGTTCGTCCGTCTGCCAAGTTCGTTCTTGCCGGATGAAGATCAGGGCGTATTCCTGAGCATGGCGCAACTTCCGGCCGGTGCTACGCAGGAACGTACGCAGAAAGTGCTCGACGAGATGACGGACTACTATCTCACCAAAGAGAAAAACAACGTTGAATCGGTGTTTGCCGTTAACGGCTTTGGCTTCGCGGGTCGTGGTCAGAACACCGGCATCGCTTTCGTCTCGTTGAAAGACTGGAGCGAACGTCCGGGCAAAGAGAACAAAGTTGAAGCGATTACCGGTCGCGCGATGGCCCGCTTCTCGCAGATTAAAGATGCGATGGTCTTCGCCTTTAACCTGCCGGCTATCGTCGAACTGGGTACCGCAACCGGCTTTGACTTCCAGCTGATTGACCAGGGCGGCCTGGGTCATGAAAAACTGACGCAGGCACGTAACCAGTTGTTTGGTGAAGTGGCGCAACACCCTGATTTACTGGTCGGTGTTCGTCCGAACGGCCTGGAAGATACGCCGCAGTTCAAGGTGGATATCGACCAGGAGAAAGCGCAGGCGTTGGGCGTATCTATCAGCGACATTAATACCACGCTGGGCGCCGCCTGGGGCGGTAGCTACGTCAATGACTTCATCGACCGCGGTCGCGTGAAGAAAGTCTACGTCATGTCTGAAGCGAAATACCGTATGCTGCCGGAAGATATTGGCAACTGGTATGTTCGTGGTAGCAATGGACAGATGGTGCCGTTCTCAGCTTTCTCCACCTCACACTGGGAGTATGGTTCACCGCGCCTGGAACGCTATAACGGTCTGCCGTCAATGGAGATCCTCGGTCAGGCGGCGCCGGGCAGAAGTACCGGTGAAGCGATGACGATGATGGAAGAGCTGGCCAAAAAACTGCCTGCGGGTATTGGTTATGACTGGACCGGTATGTCCTATCAGGAACGTCTGTCCGGCAACCAGGCACCAGCGCTGTATGCTATCTCGCTGATCGTGGTATTCCTGTGTCTGGCGGCGCTGTATGAAAGCTGGTCGATACCGTTCTCCGTTATGCTGGTTGTCCCATTGGGGGTTATCGGTGCACTGCTGGCGGCCACGTTCCGTGGTCTGACGAACGACGTTTACTTCCAGGTAGGCCTGCTGACCACCATTGGCCTGTCGGCGAAGAACGCGATACTTATCGTAGAATTCGCCAAAGACCTGATGGATAAAGAAGGCAAGGGGCTGATTGAAGCGACCCTGGAAGCAGTGCGTATGCGTCTGCGTCCAATCCTGATGACCTCGCTGGCGTTTATCCTCGGGGTTATGCCACTGGTTATTAGCTCCGGCGCAGGTTCCGGCGCGCAGAACGCCGTAGGTACCGGCGTAATGGGCGGGATGGTGACGGCAACGGTTCTGGCTATCTTCTTTGTTCCGGTCTTCTTCGTGGTGGTTCGCCGCCGCTTCAGCAAGAAATCGGAAGACATTGAGCACAGCCATCCGACTGAGCATCATTAATCTCTCCACTGAGGGCCGCGCTAGCGGCCCTTTTTTTCGCCTTCGTCCCCGCTCGCTTCAGCATTCGTTGAGGAAATTTTTCGGATAGCGTATATTGAAACGCACGCATTGCTACGGTTTACTTTGCATCCTGATATACAATTTCTGGCGATAAGTTTTACTTTGTTTTTATCAGATTATTCTTTTGTCGCTTTACCCTTATCTAAACTAAGAACATTCTTAACCTCAGAGTTGTCCGGGTTTAAGTTCTGGTGTCAAAGAAAAGAGTCTGCTAAATCAATGATCCATAAGCATTGCTTTGAAGAAGCATCACTTTGAATGACATGGCATAATTAGTTCAGATATTTTTAAGATAAATTAACGGCGATAATTGTAATTTTTCGTAATAGCACGGTGAAATCTTTTTGAGAGTGGATTATAGTTAAAAAAACAGGATTACAATGTATGTGTCAGGTCTGTTAGTCGTGTTCATCCCACAACGGTGCTTGCTAGTCGTCGTTTAAACCACTAAAAAGGGGATGCGTTATGGACGAATACTCGCCAAAAAGACATGATATCGCGCAGCTTCGATTTCTTTGCGAAACCCTGTATCATGACTGCCTTGCAAACCTGGAAGAGAGTAACCACGGGTGGGTAAATGACCCGACGTCGGCTATCAATCTTCAACTTAATGAATTGATCGAACACATAGCTACGTTCGCGCTTAATTATAAAATTAAGTACGCTGAAGATAATAAACTGATCGCTCAGCTGGACGAATACCTGGATGACACTTTTATGTTGTTCAGCAGTTATGGCATTAACACGGCCGATCTACAGAAATGGCGCAAATCGGGAAATCGGTTATTCCGATGTTTTGTCAACGCCAGCCGGGAAAATCCGGCAAGTCTTTCTTGTTAGTATTATTACAATCAAAAGGTGAAGTTATGTCTGGTGAACCATTAACCAAAACAGACTATTTGATGCGCTTACGTCGCTGTCAGACAATTGATACGCTGGAACGTGTAATTGAAAAAAACAAATATGAACTTTCAGATAACGAACTGGCTGTATTTTACTCAGCGGCCGATCACCGTCTTGCTGAATTGACGATGAATAAGCTCTACGACAAAATTCCGACATCGGTGTGGAAGTTCATTCGCTAATTCATTTTACCTGTCAGTCAGATGCTTAACCGGGTCCTCCCCCTACTCTGGGTATCATTGTGATATTACTCGCATAAGTCACCAAGGCGCACCCATGAAACCGGTTTCTTTTTGTATAGTGTGATGCCTACCGACCTTAATCAGGAAAGCAGCATGAGTGAAGAGAAAGGTAAAATGATCGCCGGTGAACTGTATCTTCCTGGCGATGCCGTGCTACGGGCAGACCGTCTGCGCGCCAGGCAATTGCTACATCGCTACAACCACTCGTCCCCGGACGAACGGGAGTGGCGGAAAATATGTCTGACGGAACTGTTTGGCCAGGCTAACGATGCTGATATTGAACCCACTTTCCGCTGTGATTATGGTTACAATATTTTCCTCGGCGCAAATTTCTACGCAAACTTTGATTGCGTGATGCTCGATGTCTGCCCGATTCATATCGGTGATAATTGCATGCTGGCGCCCGGCGTCCATATCTATACCGCCACGCATCCATTAGATGCCGCCGAACGCAACAGCGGTAAAGAATACGGTAAACCCGTGACTATCGGCCATAATGTGTGGATTGGCGGACGGGCGGTCATTAATCCCGGGATCACTATCGGCGATAATGCAGTCATTGCCTCCGGCGCCGTAGTCGTGAAAGATGTTCCGGCCAATGCCGTGGTCGGCGGCAACCCGGCGCAAATCATTAAGATGCTGACAGCTGAAAAAGCGTAACTGTTATGCTTTTCTGCAACTGATCTGTTACTTCCCCGAGAGATTTCCGCAACATAAAATAGCCTTCAGGCTGAGCCTTAGCAGAATTCGGGGACCAAGATGACAGAAATACAACAACTGCTGACAAACACGATTGATGAGCTCAATGTGAAAGAGAAGCGCGACAACCTTCCGCGCTTTAGTATCAGTTTTATTCGCAATCATCCGTGGCTGTTCGTAGCAATGTACGCCGCATTCCTGGCAACATTCGTGGTCATGCTGACCTCGGAAACGCTGGCCGATTCGGTTTGGCTACTGGTGGTTCTGTTCGCTCTGTTAAACGGCTTCTTCTTTTTTGACGTCTACCCGCGCTACCGCTACGAGGATATCGATGTCCTGGATTTTCGCGTTTGCTACAACGGGGAGTGGTACAACACGCGATACGTTCCTCAGCAGTTGATCGAACGCATTATGCAGTCACCCCGCGTGGACGGCGAGCAGAAAACCCAGCTCCAAAAAATGGTGGCGACGAAAGGTAAACTCTCGTTCTACGATATCTTCAGCCTCAACCGCGTCGGTACCGCCCGATAAGACGATTCAACGTCCGCACCGCAGGGCCAAAAAGCGAGGCGGACGTATTGCCATACCCCAGCACCAGCCCGCTTCGCGCGCGTTGTGTATCAAGGTAAAACCGGCTTAATGCTGCCGGTGCTTGTTGGTACTGCCGCGCCTGCTCCACCACCGCACCATCGTCTATCCCGTCAATCGCCACCGTCAGGTGCAGTCCGCCCTCGCCACCGAGAATCGCAAAAGGTTGCGTGAGCTCCGCCGCCAGCACCTCACGGAGCTGCAGTTGTCGCCGGCGATACAAGCGCCGCATCGCCGCCAGATGACGCGCGTAATGCCCCTCTTCGATAAATAACGCCAGCGCTCGTTGTTCAACCCGGTGACCACCACGCAGCAACGATCCCACAAAGCCCTGAGCAGCTTGCGCCAGGGCGGGAGGCATCACCACGAAACCAATACGCAGCGCCGGAAACAACGTCTTGCTGAAGGTGCCGATGTAGACCACCGGCGCCTGTTTTATCATCCCCGGCATCGCTGGAACAGGTTCACCGCTATAGCGAAACTCACTATCGTAATCATCTTCAACAATCCATGCGTCATGCTGGCGGGCATATTCCAGCAGCGCCAGGCGCCTGCCTGCGCTCATCACTGCGCCACAGGGATACTGGTGCGACGGTGAGGTAAAAATCAGCCGCGGCGGCGGGTTCTCGTTCACATCCGGGCACATCCCTTCACTGTCCACCGGCATCCCTTTTATCTGTAACCCGGCTTTTATAAATACGCTCTTCGCGCCGGGATATCCCGGCTCTTCAACCCATACGGTATCACCCGCCACGCTCAGCAGATGGGTACAGAGGTTCACCCCTTCGAGCGCACCTTCGGTAATCACGATTTGCCGGGCGTCGCAGCGGATCCCGCGAGATATCGCCAGATGGCGGACAATCGCTTTCCGCAGCGCGAGTTCCCCTGCCGCCTCTCCGTAGCCCAACAGTGCTCCCCCCTCTTCGCGTAGCACCTTGTCGAGCAGCCGCCGCCAGATTGGTAGAGGAAAATAGTTAATCGCTGGCGTGCCGGGAGTCAATGCCAACGTCGGCGAATCGCGACGAGTGCCGGGAGGTAGCGCGAGCAGCCGCTCCGGCAGCGCGATAGTCAGCGGTTGCTCCTCCCGCTCACCGGAGGCGGTCAGCGTCGCCACATACGTTCCCTGACGGCTGCGCTGCAGGTAGCCTTCCATGGTCAGTTGCTCCAACGCGCCGTTAATCGTATTACGCGACAGATTTATCCGCGTCGCGATAATTCGTGACCCCGGTAGCCGGCTACCGCCTGCCAGCGCCCCCTGCAAAATCGCCTCGCGCAGCGCGCGATACAGCGTATGCTGAAGGGTTTCATGACCTCGCCGGGATAAGGCGTGTTCCAGTAGTGTAAAGAAGGCATCATCAGGAATATTCATCGCGGCTCCTCGTGGCACCATCAAAACATACCTCTATGGTCCTTTTTATGGAACCAGTAAAACTTTAGTCTCACTCCATTCCCCCAGACAAGGAGCCCCCAATGCCTCAATATAATTCGTTCGGACAGCCTGTTGGTCAGGCCCTGCCCGACTGGCAGCCGCGTCCGTTTCCGGAACGCCAAATTCTACAGGGACGTTACTGCCGCCTGGAGCCGCTGACTCCCGCTCACGCCAGCGCGCTCTTTGCCGCGCATCAACTGGCCCCGGATACCCGGAGCTGGACGTGGTTATTGCGCGAACCGGACAACTGCGTTGAGACATTCAGCGCCTGGATAGCCAGCGTGGAAAAGCTCGGCGATCCTCTCCATTTCGCCGTGGTGGATGAACGGACCCAGCAGCCCATCGGCTCCCTGGCACTGATGCGTATCGATGCCCCAAATGGCGTGATTGAAGTCGGGCACGTGCACTTCTCACCGCTGCTCAGCCGGACCGCAATGGCGACGGAAGCCCAATGGCTACTGATGCACTATGTTTTCGATACCCTCGGCTATCGCCGCTATGAGTGGAAATGTAATAGCCTGAACGAGCCTTCGCGCCGGGCGGCGCAACGGTTGGGATTTCACTTTGAGGGGCGCTTTCGTCAGGCGTTAGTGATAAAGGGCCACAACCGCGATACCGACTGGTTTTCGATAATCGACAGCGAGTGGCCGATGATTGATAAGGCGATGCAGCGATGGCTGGACAGTGGGAACTTTAGCCCCGATGGTCAGCAGCGTGCCACGCTGGAGAGCTTCCGCACGTCGACAGACTAGCGTCTCTTCTTGCGTCCCTGTACGGCTTTAAAGCGAGGATTGCTTTTGCAGATAACGTACAGCCGCCCTTTGCGTTTCACAATCTGACAGTCCGGGTGGCGCTGTTTCGCACTGCGCAACGAGTTAAGTACCTGCATCCTTAGTTCCTTTTAGCATCAATAAAGCCGCCGAAGCGCTGGCGGAAACGTGCAGTGCTGCCTTCGCTGTTGAGGGCTTTCTGCTTACCGGTGTAATACGGGTGCGATTTAGACGACACATCGAGGGTGACATAAGGATAGGTCTCCCCATCCAGCTCAATCACGCGCTCGGTCTTGATTGTCGATCCCACTTTAAAATATTCATTCACGCTGGTGTCATGGAACACGACAGTACGGTAATGCGGATGGATATTGTCTTTCATGATAATCTCGTCATATATGTTATAACATAACAATTAGGTTACGCCGCTCAAAGACAAAGATCAACCATGAAAAGCAAAGGGATGAAAAGTCGAGCGGCGCGAACCGCCCATGAGAGATTAAGAATTCAGTTGATGGGCAAGCGCACGCAGCTGTTCTGCAATCGCCTGCAGGTCTTTCCCCTGCTCCGTTCTTGGCCCGGTGGAATGACGCACGACCAGCCGTGCAGGCAGGATTGAAGAGGTACGCGAGATTTCGCCATCGCCGCTATCAAGAATACGACGTAAGGCCTCTTTCCCCTGCAAATCGAGATCCAGCGACACGGTCGTCAGCGCCGGGTAGAAGAACGAGCTTTCATAGGTATCATCGTAGCCAATTACCGATTTCTCACCGGGAATCGGGACCTGATGCTGATGAAACGCACTCAGTACCCCCAGCGCCATCTGATCATTCCCCACCAGCACTGCCGTAAATTTCGGCGTCTCACGCAACATCTGCAGCGCGCCCGCATAGCCGCTTTGCGCGTCCCAGTTACCACGAATCACCGTCACCGGCTGCAGACCATACCCTGCCAGCGTCTCTATCCAGCTCTTCAGGCGCAATGTTGCCGAGACGGAGCTTTCCGGCCCGGCCAGCAGCGCAATCTCCCGATGGCCCATCTCATACAGATATTTGACGCTCGCGCGGGTGCCATCAGCCGGATTAAACGAAACGTTGAACACGGAGCTGTAGGGATCGACATCGAGAAAGAGACAAACGATATCATCGTTATCAGCCGCGATTTTCTGGGCCTGTTCGGTCTCCAGCGGCACGTTGATAATGACCTTATCAACCAGCTGAGACTTCAGCTCATTGATGGATTCCTGAATACTTTGATTGACGCTCTCATCGATCATAGAGATTAACACCTGATAACCTTCCACGTTCGCATAGCGTTTTACCGCTGCGGCGACCTGAGAAGGTGCGTGCAACGACAGTGAAATCGTCACCAGACCAACGGTCCGACTTTGCTTGCCCACCAGCTGTTGGGCCAGGCGGTTAGGGACATATCGCAATAGCTCAATGGATTTCTCCACCTTACGACGCGTGGCCTCGGATACATTAGCAGATTTATTGAGTACCCTGGACACGGTCTGATAGGAGACGCCTGCATGACGCGCGACATCTTCTAAGGTTGCGCTTTTCGACTTCATGGTCCGGTTCCTTACTGTTGTTATCCCTGAATTGTAACAGGGGCTATTTAAAAAAACGCGCTCCGCAACGTTTTCCTGCTCGAATATGACAATAAAAGTATTACGCTCACAATACATCAAATTGTGAATTGACTCACTGACCGTAACAAATCACGCCACTTTATTTGCACTAAATCACACTATCGCGATCATTAAATTGCCTGGAGTTACGTTTAGGCATTTCATGACACCGTGAATGTGAACGTAATACAAAACAATAAGAGGATAGACATGAACACTACGCTGCGCACAGTATCTGTTGCGTTGGCCGCCGCGCTGATTTCACCATCCGTGCTTGCGGCTTCCGCCTCTGTTCCTGGAATCGATTTTCATGGTTATATGCGTGCCGGAGTTGGGGTCTCCGGAGATGGCAGTCTGGCCGAATGGCAAAAAAACAAAATTGGTCGTCTGGGTAACGAATCCGATACCTATGGCGAACTGGAGCTGGGTTCTGAGGTATACAAAAAGGACGACGTCAGCTTCTATCTCGATAGCATGGTCAGCATGGTCTCTGACGGTTCTAACGATAACGAAACCACCCTCAATGACGATGCGCAGTTTGGCCTGCGTCAGTTGAACCTGCAAATTAAAGGCCTGATCCCAGGCGATCCTAATGCGGTAATTTGGGGCGGCAAGCGCTACTACCAGCGCCACGATCTGCACATCATCGATACCAAATACTGGAACATCTCCGGTTCCGGTGCCGGGATCGAAAACTATACCTTTGGCCCAGGCGCCGTTTCACTTGCCTGGATCCGCGGTGACGCAAACGATGTTGATTACCGCGTCGATGGCGACAGCAACGTCAATATCAACTATGTCGATCTGCGCTATGCGGGCTGGAAACCATGGTCCGGCGCCTGGACCGAATTTGGTATCGACTACGCAATGCCTAACACCACCAAAAAACAGGATAGCTACGGCGGGCTGTACGATGCCGATAACGGTGTGATGCTAACCAGTGAAATCAGCCAGGATATGCTGGGCGGTTACAACAAGCTGGTTCTGCAGTATGCGAATAAAGGGCTGGCGCAGAACATGGTCTCCCAGGGCGGCGGTTGGTACGACATGTGGAACTACGTCAACGATGCCACCGGCTATCGCGTAATCAACACCGGTCTGATTCCGATCACCGACAAATTCTCAATTAACCATGTGCTAACCTGGGGCTCCGCCGACGACATCACCGACTACACCAACAAAACGCGCCTACTCTCTCTGGTCGCACGCGGACAGTATCAGTTCACCGAGTATGTCCGTTTGATTGGCGAAGTCGGCGGTTTCTACCAGAAAGACAGCTATAAGAACAATACCGACTACAAACAAGCCGGCGAGAAATACACCATTGCGCTGGGTCTGGCCGATGGCCCGGACTTTATGTCTCGCCCGGAATTACGTATTTTTGCCTCCTATCTCAATGATTCCGAGAATGGCAAACCGTTTGAAGATAAAACCGCCAGCAATACATGGAACTTCGGTGTCCAGGTCGAAGCCTGGTGGTAAGAGTCATCTTGTTATCTGAACATATTTTATCTCCAGCTGTAAGGTCGTAATTACCCTCCGGTAATGATTATTGCCATTATTTTCTTTGTCTTATTTTCGGGATAACTCAATATTGAGTTATCCCTTTTTATTTATTATCTTTATTTACGGCTGGTAAAGTGCTCGTCCAGGAGTTGACGCAGGGCGTCAGACTGCTTGCCAAAAATAGCGTGCAC
Organism: Raoultella sp.; assembly: GCF_039594335.1. Classification (NCBI taxonomy): domain Bacteria; kingdom Pseudomonadati; phylum Pseudomonadota; class Gammaproteobacteria; order Enterobacterales; family Enterobacteriaceae; genus Klebsiella; species Raoultella sp. The sequence goes on along the minus strand of NZ_JBCNNS010000012.1, from coordinate 38,294 downwards.
CTGTTGCCCAAGAATAATCACGCCCAGCGCCCCTTGCTGCTGTAACGCCTGAGAATCGACGATGGCCAGATTATTAACTGTGACCCGCAAACGCGTAATACAGGCATCGACATTAACCATATTTTCTTCCCCACCAAACGCCTGAATTAAATACTGTAGCTGTTGCTTTTCAATATCGCTTAACGGGACTGGTTGGCGAGGTTGAGCGAAATAATGCAGAAAGGATTTTAAACTGACCATCATGCACTCCTGATAATATCAAGGTAAAAAAAAGCCTGCTCGCAGGAGCAGGCTCGGATAACGCGGTGTTTACGCTTTACGACTGAGAATACGGCAGTCCCACGCCGTTAAGGTCAACGGCGCACTCATGACCGCGCCGGATAAACTGTCCTGATAGCCCTGCGGCAGGCTTACGCTGTGCTGCTGTGAGCTGTAGTTTTGCAAGAAAACATAGGTCGTTTCACCATCGGTGCGTGCCGTAGCGACCACGCCCGGCGGAAGCTCACTCTCGAACGCCCGTGGTAAAGCCAGTTCCCGGCTGATGACCGCGAAGAAATCGCGCTGGAAAGCCAGGTCGTTGCGTGAGGCGACATGCCAGGCTTTCCCCTTGCCGAAATGATTTACGGTAACCGCCGGGCGGCCAGCGTAGAAATCGTCACGATAGGTTGCCAGTGGCCGGGCGTTTTCGGCATGAATCAGCTCGCACAGATGGCGTACCTGATACGGCCCCTGTAACCCGCCTTCATTGCCTGCCAGACCCTGCACCAGATTCCGCTCGCCGTCATTCAGGCAATCAATCTCCTCCGCCCAAATGCCCAGCAGGTTACGTAGCGGTCCTGGGAATCCGCCAGAATGGCAAAGGTCGGACTCATTAACGATACCTGTCCAGTAGGTGGTCACCAGATGCCCCCCGCTGGCGACAAACGCTTCGGCGCGCGCGGCAAACCCGTCGCGAACCATATACAGCATCGGAGCGATGACCAGCTGGTAGGCACTCAGATCGCCATCGGCATCAATGATATCGACCGCAATGCCCTGTTCCCAGAATGGCCGGTAGTGTTCATTAACGGTATTTTCATACTCCATACCGAGATTACGCGGGCCCTGCGCATCATCCAGCGCCCAGCGGTTTTGCTGGTCAAAAATAATCGCCACTTTGGCATCGGTGCGACAACCAACCACGCCCGGCAGCCGACTGAGCATGTCTCCCAGCTGGCTTACTTCACGGCCGACGCGGGTATCCAGGTGACCAACATGATCAATGACCGCACCATGGAATTTCTCCACCGAACCACGGCTCTTACGCCACTGGAAGTACTGAACCGAATCTGCACCGTGGGCGACAGCCTGCAGCGAGGAGAGAATATGCATCCCCGGTTTTTTCAATTTACTGGTCGGCTGCCAGTTGGTGACACTTGGCGTTGACTCCATCAGCACGAACGGCTTGCCGCCCTTCAGGCTGCGCATCATGTCGTGGTACATCGCGGTATAGCAGGCCAGCGCGGTTTCATCTTTATCGCGATGCCACATCGGGTAGCTGTCCCAGGAGATAAAGTCCAGCTCCTGCGCCAGCTGCCAGTAGTCGTAATCGTAGAAATACTCCATGAAGTTGGTCGTCACCGGCAGATCGGCATTCGCCGCCTTCAGCGGGGCAATCTCATGGCGGCAAAAGTCCGTGACCTGCGCCGTATTAAAGCGGCGCCAGTCGAGGTTCAGCCCGTGAATGGACACTTCGCCCTGCGGCGCCGGCGATTCTATCTGTGACCAGTCGCTGTAGGTGTGACTCCAGAAGGTGCTCCACCAGGCGTGATTAAGATTTTCCAGCGTTTGATAGCGCGCTTTCAGCCAGTCGCGAAACCGCGCCTGACAGCGTTCACAATGGCAATCTCCGCCATATTCATTGGAAATATGCCAGCCGAGAACCGCCGGATGCTGCGCGTAGCGTTCCGCCAGCAGACTGTTGATTTTAAATACCTTCTCCCGGTAAACCGGTGACGTCATACAGTGGTTGTGCCGCCCGCCATGCAGCGCCGGTACCCGGTCGCGCCCCACTCGCAGCACCTGCGGATAGGCCAGTGACATCCAGGCCGGACGCGCGCCGCTTGGCGTAGCCAGAAATACGTGAATACCCGCGGCATACAGCTTATCCAGAATGCTATCCAGCCAGCCAAATTCAAATACGCCTTCCTGAGGTTCAAGTTTGGCCCAGCTGAAAATCCCTACCGACATGACGTTGCATTTAGCCTGCTGCATCATGGCAATATCTTGATCGATAATACCGGGATAATTATCCCACTGTTCCGGGTTATAGTCAGCGCCATGCAATAATACATTGACCTTCGGACTCAAAGGCGCAAATTTATTCATAATAAACATCCTGAAGTGTAAAACTTAACGATTAATTAAAGACTTTCGCTGAAGGTAATACTTTCCCCTGGCAATCAAACAACGCTTGATTTTCTCGGGCATTACCCTGTTTCCATTCATCGTGGATATATTTCATTCCCGCCGGCGTGGCCCAGGTATTTCCCGGCACGGCAATCCAGGTGGGTTCCCAATAAAAAATGCCTTTTCCGCGCTGGCCAGGAACATCAGCAACCGCCTGCATTAAATCGTGAATATAATTATATTGCCCCTGTACCGTGGCCGGATAACCGCCCGCTTTTTCTTCTTTGGCCTGGAAACTGTTTTCCGCGTTGTCACAATTTTCCAGGGTATAGGCATAGGCGGCCTCCACGACTATCACATCTTTGTTATAGCGTTTGCTGATATCATCCATATTCGCTTTCAGCGCGCTAATCGGGCCGTTCCAGTAGGTGTACATCGACAGGCCGATGATGTCGTACGGCACGTTGCGTTTGCTGATTTCATCACACCACCAGCGGAAAGTATCGTTCTTAGTGCCTTCAGCCAGATGAAGCATGATCTTCACCTGCTCACCATTCTTCAGATTCTCTTTCAGACCGTCGATTGCTGCATTCAGCAGGCCAGCCAGACGGTCAAATTCGCCGCCACCCTGCCCCCAGCTTTTGCCTTCCGGCCACAGCATGCCACCGTTAATCTCATTGCCAATCTGCACCATATCCGGCAGAACGCCTTCCTGCTTAAAGCGGGCGATGGTGTCACGGGTGTAGTCGTGAATGGTCGTTTTCAGCTGCGGGTAATCCATTTTTTCCCAGGCTTTCGGCTTGAATTGTTTACCCGGGTCGGTCCAGAAATCGCTGTAGTGGAAATCCAGCAGCAGCTTCATGCCCTGTGCTTTTGCCCGCTTCGCCAGCGCCAGCGTCGCCGCCAGATCGTTATCACCGCCGCCGTAGCCCTGACCCTGCGCATCTTTCGGGTCAACCCACAGGCGCAGGCGGACATAGTTCACGCCATCGGCTCGCAAAATGGCGATCGGATCCTGCAGTTGGTTGTTGTGGTTATAAAACTTTGCCCCATGCTTTTCCGCATCCAGCAGCGTGGAGATATCTGCGCCTTTAATAAAATCCGCAGGCATCGCGCGAAAGGCGCGCGTTTGCAGCGCCTCGGCAGCCAGAACAGAAGGGGAAAAACTGCATACCAGACAAACAGCAAGCAACGCGGGTGTTAATCTTTTCATGGGGTTATCCTTTTGTACTGCCAGAAGTCAGGCCGGAAACAAAGTATTTTTGTAATGCCAGGTAGAGAATCGCGACCGGTACGGCAATCAGCACCGCTCCTGCCGCGTAGGTGGTATAACTGGCGCCCATTTTTTGCGCGACCAGGTTATACAGGCCGATCGGGAGCGTGTATTTGTCCGGCGTACGCAGAATGGTGCTCGACAGGATAAAATCGCCCAGCGGACCGGTGAATGAAAACAGCGCCACGACCGCGAGAATTGGTTTCGACAGCGGCATGATTATCTCAAAGAAGATGCGGAAGCTGCTGGCACCGTCCATTCTTGCCGACTCATCCAGATCTTTTGGGATCGCGTCGAGATAGCCTTTCATCAGCCAGGTATTCATTGGGATCATGCCGCCAACGTAGATCAACGCCAGCGCCAGATGGCTGTTGATCAGCCCCAGTAGCTGCGAAAGCACGAAGATCGCAATCAGCGCAGAAAACTGCGGGATCATCTGCAGCAGCAGAAACAACATCAGCCCGTTCTGCCGGCCTTTAAAACGAAAGCGGGAAAAAGCGTAAGCGGTAAAACTGACGCTGATTAAGGTCAGCACCATGGTCATGAAACTGATTTTCATCGAGTTCCAGTACCAGGTCAGGTAGTTCACATTGCCGTTGAACAGGTCAGCATAGTGCTGGAATGACAGGTTCTCCGGAATAATCGAGGTGCTGAGCAGGCTGTTTCCGGCGTTCAGCGACGCGCCGACGGTCCACACCAGAGGATAGATAATCACCACCGAGACCAGGATAACAATCAGCCAGGTGAATGACAGGCGAATCCACTTTTCGCGTTTAATACTGGGTGATTTAGCCATTGTTGCTTCCCTTACGCCATGTCGTCGTTTTTGAAAGATTTGGTGGCGCGGAACTGCCACAGTGCCAGGCCGACGACAAAGATCGACAGCAGGATAGTAATGGTCGCCGCAATGGCATATTGCGAAGACGACATTGTCAGTTTGTAGATCCACGACACCAGAATATCCGTCCCGCCGGCGTTAGAACCGGCGACCGCTGGCCCGCCGTTGTTGAACAGGTAAATGATGTTGAAGTTGTTAAAGTTGAAGGTGTACTGAGTGATGATGATCGGTGCGATCGAGTACAGCACCAGCGGCAACGTAATGGTCCGCAGGCGGGTAAACGTGCTGGCTCCGTCCATGGTCGCGGCTTCATAAAGATCGTCAGGAATCGCCTGCAGCACGCCGGTGGTCATGGCAAAGACAAACGGAAAACCCAACCAGGTTTGCATCATAATCAGCGCGGTTTTCGTCCAGAACGGATCGGTCAGCCACGCCTTCGGACCAATGCCGAAGAACGACAGAATCGCGTTGTTGATCACCCCAAACGAGTCGTTGAACATCCCCGCAAACACCAGGATAGTGACAAAACCCGGAACCGCCCACGGCAGGATAAAAATGGTGCGAATCATCGGTTTAACACGCAGATCTTTCTGGTTCACCAGGATTGCCAGCAGCACACCGACGGCGCATTGCAGGGTCGTCGCCAGCAGCGTCCACACTACCGTCCACTGCAGCACGTCAAAAAAAGTCGAGCGCCAGATAGAGAGGGTGAAAATATTGATAAAGTTTTTAAAACCCACCCAATCCACCAGCTTAGCCGGCGGCGTGTGGTAGAGGTTGTAGTTAGTAAACGCGATGGCGAAGCCAAAGAGAATCGGGAAGATGACGACGAACACCAGCAGAATAAAGCCGGGGCTGATCATCAGATAGGGAAACCCCTGGTTCAACAGCATCTGATACTGTTTGCGCACGCTGTTCAGCGCCACGCCCTCATCGCGCTTTTTGCCGTTAACCCAGGCATCGCGCAGCGAAAGAGAGTAAATGAGCAGGCCGAAAGCGACGATCAGGAGGCTGATAATCCCTTCTGCCAACAGGAAAATGGAGTTATCCCGCGGGACTTCCTCACCCAGAGTGTAAAGCCCCCACAGTCCTTCCTGCAGGAAGTCATAAAAAACCCCCATGAAACTGCTCAGCAGAACCAGGAAGACAAGCCCCTTCAGCCACTGGCGATGATAAAACTGGCCAAAACCCGGCACAACAGCCAGCAGCAGGCCGCACCACGCATGGCGTCCTGCGCCGCGCACCTCGGCAATATTTTCACTGGGATTGATAATCACACACCACTCCTTCTGAAAACGGGAGGTCTTCCTCCCGCTTCTTTACCTCTATGCCCTGATAATCCGGGTAACAGGTCAGCGACCAACGCGCCTGTCACCTTAAAATGACGGACATCGCGATTACTGGTTGCTGGCCTGCATGGCCTCGATCTGCATCTTGATCTGTTTCTCTGCATTATCGAGGGCCGCCTGCGGCGACTGTTTGCCGGTCAGACTGAGCTCCAGCGCCGCATTCGCCGGCCCCCACACTTCGCCCATTTCCGGGATACCCGGCATCGCCGTGGCGCGAGCGGATTGTACCGCCACCGCGCTGGCTTTCTCGTCATTCTTGATAAGCGGATCGTCAATCATTGCTTTCAGCGCCGGGATCTCGCCGGTTGCCACATAGCGCGCCTTCACGTACTGAGGCTGATTGATAAACTCAATAAATTGCTGTGCCAACGCTTTGTCTTTACTCCAGGTCGACACCACGTAACCTTTTACGCCAAGGAACGAGCTCATCGGTTTGCCGTCTGGCAGCGTCGGTAGCGGCGCAACGCCGTAATTAATTCCCGCCGCCTCGTACGGCTGGAAAGCCCATGGACCGTTGATCACCGCCGCCGCTTTCTTCTCCGTGAATAACGAGTCGATGGCATTCAGCCCGTTATCACCGAGGATCCCCGCCGGGAAGACCTTGTCGCTATAGAATTTTTTCAGGAAGGTGACGGCTTCGACCGCACCAGGCTTATTCAAACCGACGTCCTGCGGGTTAAAACCGCCCTTATCGTTTTTGCCGAAGATATAGCCGCCCATCGGGCCAATCGCCCCCCAGCTGTAATAGATCTGATCGAACTTCGCCAGCAGGCCATATTTGTTCTGCGCCCGTTGCGCTTTCGAATAGTCGAACCACGCCTGCAGGCTATCCAGCGGTTTGTCGATCAGGTCTTTGTTGTAAATCAGCACCAGGGTTTCCACCGCTTTCGGCACGCCATACAGCACGTTACCCATCCTGAAGGCATTAATTGACGCCGGGGTGAAGACCTCCTGCTTCGCCTGATCCAGCGTTAGCGGCGACAGCAACCCCTGCACTACCGCCCCCCCGAGCTGGTCATTCGGGATCACCAGCACATCAGGGCCAATACCGGCTGGACCGTCAAGGCGCAGCTTTTCCAACTGCTGGGCATAAGGCATCTCCTGCACGTTGACCTTAACGTCATACTGTTTTTCAAAATCGCCGATCGCGGCTTTAATCCCGGCGGATTTTTTGATGTCTTCCCAGACATTCAACTGACCGGCGGCGTGAGCCTGCAAGCTGACCAGCTGCCCGGCAGTCAGAGTCGTGAGGATAAGTGCAGCAAGGATGTTCTTTTTCATTATCAACCTCATGTGAAGGTATAACAATTTATTGGTTTTATTTGATGATTTCATTTATCACTGGGTTTGAATCAACTGATAAATGGCGACTTACAACGCTAAAGTAAGATTTTCCTGATTTGTTATACGCTACGCTTTGAAGGCGTATAAAACTACATGAAGCTACCAGTTGTGTGATCGTGATTGCAGAAATGAAACATCGATGTAGGGCTCAAAAATACTGGAAGTTATAGTCATCCCATGATTTCAGTGCTGTTGAGCATTGTTCAGCCAGGTTGTTACACGTAGTACAAAAAACCGCTGCAACCCTAATCCCAACGGCAAATAACGATTACTAACCCCGGGGAATGTTGATGTCCAATATACGACTGAGGAATGTCACCAAACGGTTTGGTACTACCGTGACGCTGCAGCAGGTCAATCTTGATATCGAAGACGGTGAGTTTGCGGTCTTTGTCGGGCCATCCGGCTGTGGGAAATCGACCCTGCTGCGCATGATTGCCGGACTTGAGGAGGTCAGCGATGGCGAGGTGCTGATCGGCGATGAGGTGATGAATGATGTGGTGCCCGCGCACCGCGGCGTGGCTATGGTTTTCCAGTCCTATGCGCTCTATCCGCACATGACGGTGGCGGAAAATATGGGCTATGGCCTGAAAGTCAATAAAGTGCCGAAGGACGAAATTCGTCGTCAGGTCGAAATGGTGGCCAAAACACTACAGCTGACTCATCTGCTGGACCGCAAACCTAAGCAGCTCTCCGGCGGCCAGCGCCAGCGCGTGGCAATCGGCCGTGCCATCGTCCGTAACCCACGGGTATTTATGTTTGATGAGCCGCTCTCGAACCTGGATGCAGAGCTGCGTGTCGAGATGCGTCTGCACATCGCCAAACTGCATCATGAGCTGAAAACCACTATGGTGTATGTCACCCACGATCAGGTGGAAGCGATGACCCTGGCCGATAAAATCGTGGTGATGAACTACGGGAAAGTCGAGCAGATGGGTTCGCCGATGTCGCTGTACTACAACCCGGTCAACAGGTTCGTCGCCGGTTTTATCGGCTCGCCGAAAATGAACTTCCTGCCCGCCACGGTCACCGCCTGGCAACCGGGACAGCTCAGCGTACAGATGGCGCAGCATCACAGCCTGACGCTGAATATCACCACCTCGCCGCTGCAACCCGGTGATGCGGTGACGCTGGGGATTCGCCCTGAACACCTGTCGACCGATGTTCGCAGCGGTACGGTAGTGGAATTTCAATGTGAAGTGGTTGAACGCCTGGGGAACAACACTTACCTGTTCGGCCAGTGCTACGGGCATGACAACGTTAAAATTCTGCTGCCTGGTGATGTTCACTTTCGCCCGTGGCAGAAAATCGATGTTGCCTTTGATGACCGCTTCTGTATGGTTTTCGATGCAAACGATCTGCGGATCAGCACCAATATTACTGCGCCGGAAGACCATTCAAAAACATCTGGCTGTCATGATGACGCTGTAAACTGAACCTGGATGCTGCCAACGCAAGCTATCGGCATGCCAGCTCCAGCCCTCGTTTCAATCCGCGCAGCTCATTGCCTCGACTGTTGCGGATCATCCACTGTTAGCCCGATATCCGCGCCATGTCGTGATTCGGGCATTTTTTAAATCCAATAATCATTGTCGCTCGTCTGCGACCTTTCCCGACTATCGGATATACTCATTACAACCCGAATAACATAAGGATATGCGCATGGCGACCAGAAATCTGGTGAGTCTGGTTACCGGGGTATTGATACTCGCAGTTATTGTGCCGATAGCCTTAAGTATCTGGCTGGCGACCAGCCAGGCGAAAATACTGTTTTATTCCGAACTGGATAACTACTCTTCCCGCGTACTCATGCGCATCCAGCAGGTGGCAAACCAGGCACGAGAAGCCCTGCAGGAAGCCGACGCCCACAGCGCAGCTGCCTGTAGCCCGCAGCATTTGCTCGCAATGCGCCAAATCGCCTATACCCATCGCTATGTGCAGGAGGTGCTTTGGCTCAAAAATTTGGTGCCGCAATGTTCTTCTCTCGAAGATCGCAGTACTCCCGTCTCCTTTCCTGCCCCCGATCATATCAGCACCGATGGCTATCGGACCTGGCTCACGTCGGTCAACGATCTCGGCCTGAAGCATAAAATGACGGCGCTAGGCAGTAAGCATCATATCGTGATGATCGATCCCGCCTCATTTATCGATATCATTTCGCCCGGCAAGGAAAATATTCATGCGATTCTGTTTGGCATCAAAAACAAGCAGGTCATTACCAGCAGCGAGCCTCTCGATCCGGTGGTCTGGAATCAAATCAATCACCTGGATGGCAAGACGCTCACCATCGACAACACAGTTTATCGCCTCCATCGTATTTCTGAACTGGGGCTGGCTATCGCCATCTGGTCATCCACGCTACCGCTACAGGAAAAATTCCGCCATCAGTTGATGCTGTGGCTCCCCCTCGGCCTGTTTATCAGTCTGCTGACCTCATTTTTGCTACTGCGACTGCTGCGTACCTTACGCTCACCACGCTATGGAATGCTGGATGCGCTGCACTCCGACGCGATTCAGGTCCATTACCAGCCCATCGTCGCGCTCAAGGACGGCAAAATCGTCGGCGCCGAAGCGCTGGCGCGCTGGCAGCAGCCCGACGGCAGCTTTTTATCGCCGGATATTTTTATTCCGCTTGCCGAAGAGACCGGGCTCATTACCCATTTAACCGAAGATATTGTGCGAAAAATTTTCGCCGAACTCGGCCCGTGGCTGCACACGCATCCACAACTCCACATTTCAATTAATCTCTCGGTCGACGATCTGCGCTCTCCTACCCTGCCAGTCCTTCTGGCCGAACGGCTTCACCAGTGGGAGATCGCGCCGGCACAAATTACGCTTGAGCTAACGGAGCGCGGTTTTGTCGATCCCGATAATATGCTGCCGGTGATCGCCCGCTATCGCCAGATGGGACACAGTATTTCAATCGATGATTTCGGGACCGGGTATTCCAGCCTGAGCTACCTGCAAAAACTGGATGTCGATATCCTGAAAATAGACAAATCCTTCGTCGATACTCTCGAATATAAGCCGCTAACGCCGCATATCATCAAAATGGCCAAAGCGCTCCATCTGGACACTATTGCCGAAGGAGTCGAAACATCGGAACAGCACGACTGGCTGTGTCACCACGACGTACTCTATGGCCAGGGCTGGCTATACAGCCCGGCATTGCCGAAGGAGCAGTTTATTCTGTGGGCAGAAAATAACCTTAAAGCGCATTGAGCTACGCTTAAAGTAAATCCATGAAGGGAGACTTCCCTGATGCAAAAACATCCCTGGCCTTTACACGATGTACGCCACTGGCTGGAACCCGGCGCGGTGGTCTTAATCAGCAGCCGCTGGCAGGATCGGAATAATATTATGACTCTTGGCTGGTATACGGTGCTGGAGTTTTCCCCCTCGCTGGTAGGGTGCATGATTTCCGCTGGCAATATCAGTTTCGATATGATTCGCCGCAGCGGGGAGTGCGTTATCAACCTGCCGGATGCCGCAATGGCGGAGACGGTCGCCAGAATCGGTAACTGTGACGGCGACACAGTGGACAAGTTTGCGGCCTTCCGGCTCACTGCAGAACCCAGTATACAGGTGGCCGCGCCATCCATTGCCGAGTGTCACGCCAGCTTTGAATGCCGGCTCTTCGACGATGCGCTAGTGGAGAGCTATAACTTCTTTATTTTTGAAGTGGTGGCGGCAAACGTGAAACCGCAGCCCAGGTGGCCACAGACCCTGCATTATAGCGGCGGCGGTCTGTTTCGTACCGACGGCGATGTGCGCGATTATCGCCATCTGTTTACCAAAGTATCCTGACCACGCCACTGCCGTCCCCTTCAACAGGAAAGGGACGGCGGGAGAGATATTCATCCGGTAACGGCAGGAAGCCGCCGAAAATCATGCGTTGACTATCACAGAGCATGTTATCGCCTAACGCCTTCATCCTTGAGTCGGCCATCATGGTGGCATTCACCGCGTCGCGCACTTCTTTTGACGGATATTCTATCCGGTTGAACACGACCTCTTGGCTTTCACCGCCATGTGAAAATCGGTGAGCTTATCGCCGGAACTTCGTCCGCCTGGCACTCCCTCCGTAGCGCATCACACTCTTTAAACAGCGGTGCAGCCTTTGCTGCCAGCTCGCGATAGGCCTGCTGATTTTTCGCGGGCACGGCCACGATAAAACCATCAACGTGCTTCATGAGTATGATCTTCGAAGTGAACAGCGCGACCGGAGAACCCGGCCGCATCTGTCGGGCTAAGTTTAGCCCTTACTCCCTGTAACCGGAGGAAATCAGGAGACGACTTCACGTGTACCGGTGACCGCTTTACGCAGCGCCGGCTGGCGAAACCAGGGTAAGAACAGCTGGATAAGCGGCCCGATCGTCAGAGCATAAAGCACGGTACCGACGCCAAAGGTCCCCCCCAACGCCCAGCCGATCGCGAGAACCGATAGCTCAATGACAGTGCGGATCCCGCGCAAAGACCACCCGGTACGGGCATGTAAACCGGTCATCAATCCATCACGCGGCCCGGGTCCAAAACCGGCACCAATATACATCCCCGTTGCCAGTGCGTTAAGTACGATGGCGCCGCTCAGCATCAAGCTGCGCAACACCAGCGACTCCATCGGCGGCAGGACGGCCAGCGTCGCGTTTGCCGCCAGTCCCAGGACGATCACATTGCTGACCGTTCCCAGCCCCGGCATTTGACGCATCGGGATCCACAACAGCAGCACCGCAGCCCCGGTCAGAATTATCACCGTGCCAAAATCGAGGCCAAACTGCTTACCGATGCCGAGATGAAAAACATCCCACGGATCGGCCCCCAGATTGGCATGAACAAACAACGCGGTCGACACGCCGTACAGAACAAGACCGATATAGAGCTGCACTAATCGACGTAACATTTTTTACCTCTGGATGATTGCGGACCTTGCCATCATCAGCAAAAATGGATTGATAATTAATGGCCAGTTTTTTAAAAGTGGATCGCTATGGTTTCTCGTCGCTTCGGTACGCAATCGCTAGTACGCCTGTTGGGCCACTGGCAAGAGTCTTCAACCCGAACGCCGCTCTGGCGCCAACTGGCGGACGCCCTGCGTCTGCTGATTCTCGATGGTCGACTGACGCTGGAGACACGGCTGCCAGGTGAACGGGAGCTGGCCGCAGCCCTGAACGTCAGCCGCACCACCATCGCCAGCGCGCTCGGCCAGCTGCGTGAAGAGGGTTATCTTTACAGTCGCCAGGGAAGCGGTTCGCGGATCGCCCTACCAGAACAAGCGGACACGGTGACAAAAGTGGCCCTCCATCCATCCTCAGTCAATCTGGCCACCGCCGCCCTGAGCGCCGGACCGGAGATTCATCAGGCCTATCATCAGGCCCTGACAATGCTGCCGCAGCACCTGTCCAATACCGGTTACGATCAGCACGGGCTACCGGTTTTACGGGAGGCGATAGCCCGCCGCTACTGCGAGCGAGGTCTTCCAACCCGCAGCGATGAAGTGATGATTGTGAACGGCGCGCTGAATGCATTTTCGTTGGTACTTCGCTTGCTTAGCGGGCCAGGCGATCGCGTGGTGATTGATGCGCCGACCTATCCCATGGCGATCAGCGCCATTCAGGGCGCCTCCTGCCGTCCGGTTAGCGTCGCCCTGCCGCAGCACGGCTGGGACTGCGACGGACTGGCGGCAACCATTGCGCAAACCGCGCCGCGGCTGGCATGGCTGATGCCTGATTTTCACAACCCTACCGGCCGTTGTATGGATAGCGCCACCCGCCAGCGGGTGGCCGATATAGCGGAGCAAACGCGGACGACGCTGGTGGTTGATGAGACAATGGTGGATTTATGGTACACCGCCCCGCCACCACCACCGCTGGCGACCTTCAACACCGAGGCGCCGGTCATCACGATTGGTTCGGCCGGAAAAAGTTTCTGGGGGGGATTACGTATCGGTTGGATCCGCGCCTCCTCACGCACTATCGCCTCATTAGTTCAGGCCCGGGATTCACTCGATCTGGGCACTCCACTTCTCGAACAACTGGCCTGCTGCTGGTTGCTCGAAAATGATCGGGCCTGGCTCCCGGCGCGTAGAGCAATGTTGGCCGCACGCCGCGATATGTGTGGCGCGCTCATGACGGAATACTTTCCCCACTGGCGCTTCACATCGCCAGAAGGCGGACTCTCTTTTTGGGTGGAATTGCCGGGGATGCTGGCGACAATATTCTCAGCAAGAGCAGAAAGTCTTGGGATTCATATTGGTACCGGAACGCGCTTTGGCCTGGCTGGCGCCTTTGACCGCTACTTACGCTTACCTTTCACCCTGGACGATGAGGAGTTGCGCCGCGCATTTACAACCCTGCAGCCAGTCTGGGCAGGTCTTGCGCAGCAGAATGAAAATACGCGAATACGTAAAATAATATAATAAAATATCGACGGGCTGGATTCAGCCCGTCAAAAAACCATCATCCATGACGCATATGAGATGTTTTTTATAAAATTGCGCTTCATGATGTCATCGCTATATGTCTGCCCGATGACATCAATGAAAAATTTCATTAATGCTGGCGTGGGATTGGAAAACTTTTTAACGAGATAATAAAACCATTTTCATCTTTTTTTATTTTCGCCCCGGTATCACACCAGTCGGAGGCAATGCGAAAGAACTCATCACTACCGATATTCCAGTTGAGGCGAACATGCTTAACATACCCTGAACGTAACAAGTCGCAGGCTTCGCTATAGTTGCTGGCTGTAGAGAATTGTTGTTTCATTTTTTCTTCTTCAGAATTTTTCTTAATGCTTTGATTTCTTTAGGGGTTAATGGAGAAGCTTCTTCTTCGGTATGCTGGCTATCAATATCTTCTTCCGAAACCCCCGCCTCACCTGCAGAATCCGCCATTTGAAAGGCAAGAAGCAGCAGTTTCTCCGTTGCAGTACCCAGATTCTCGTTATTTACTTCCGCATAATGACGCAGTTTTTCTTTTAACTCCGCATCAATTTTTACGTTCAAAACTACTGTAGTCATCGTCATGCTTCCCGTGCAATAAATTTACAGTAATTAATACACGAAGTTAACAAACTGATCCAGACATATATTTTCAGCTGATAGTCAGACTATAAATACCCAGTGATAATCTGCCAGTTATTTGTGACATAGGGATGACATTAATATGTCAATATCATTTCAAATTTATGACATATATTTTTAAAGCATAACAAGAGGGTATTTTTAGAGGCGATACTGACAGGTATGTTCTCCCTCAAGTTATCCGCTATTCATCGTGCTGGCACGATTCGGAAGTGCAAAAATCAGGCAAAATACTCCGACATGCAGATACGCAAGGTGGTTTTTTGCTCATTGCGGCAGCATGTGAAACAAGAAGGAAAAAACAGGGATCCCCAGAATTGGGTGGGGGCCCTGCCAGCTACATCCCGGCACACACGTCGTCTGCTCTGGCTGCTTCCTTCCGGATCTGACCTGGTAAACAGAGTAGCGTTGCGGGAGAACCAACAGAGCCCCCATTGAGAGCGTCGTTATCCAACGCGCTGGCGCATTATCCCTACTGGACCAACGAATTGCAAGCTAACCCCAACCGGATGCTGGTTTATTGCGCAGCGGCAGGCGAAAAGCGTCCTGTCTAACCCTGGCGACACGGTGTCGACCCGCTATTTGTGCCGCCGCCGCAAGCGGCACAAAAGCGATGCCCCGGACACAATTCTCTGTTTCACTACGCTTCTTCGGGCCTAAATTAAAGGATTGCGAGCGCTATAGCAGCACATTTCCCTGTCGCCATCCCTACTTCAATCCACATCTTCGTACTCTTTTTAATCAATGTGTTACATCAATGGTAATGGAATGAGTGAAGCTCCCCGTTTAACCACGCCCCTCGCAATGCCACAGATCGACGGCGTCACCCTCTCCTTTCAAGGGTTGAATTTCCTGCGCCTGGAGCTGATGCTGGATTTCGGCAGCGTCAGCAGCGGCCCCCTGCTGGCAGTCACCACGGTTGCTGTGCTCTATTCCACGGTTGGCGTCCTGCGGCGCATTGATTTGCGCAAACTGACCATCGAAGTCAGCGGTCGCATCATCTACCCGATCTCCTCGCAGCAGCTACCTTCCCTGCGGGCCAAGCTGATTATCAACGCCCACTCCCGACGACTGAAATTTTTCGAGAGTTTGATAGCCGTCAGCCCGTATGACAACCTGCACGGGATGCAGATTCCAGGCCTCGTTCTCGATTTCACTATCGTGAAACCCGCATAGCCCCACGCTGTACAGGCACGCAGTCAGCGCTTATTCTGAGCCTTTCCCGGTTTACAGGACGCACGATGGATTCTCACGACACTTTTCCCCGGCGGGTCTGGCAAATTGTGGCCTCAATTCCGGAAGGTTGCGTCGCCACCTATGGTGATATAGCACGACTGGCGGGCTCACCCCGTGCGGCACGCCAGGTTGGCGGGGTCCTCAAGCGTTTACCTGAAGGCTCCACGCTGCCCTGGCACCGGGTGGTTAATCGTCACGGCGACATCTCTCTTACCGGCCCGGATCTGCAGCGCCAGCGCCAGGCGCTGCTCGCTGAAGGCGTGCAGGTGTCCGGCAGCGGACATATCGATCTGCAGCACTATCGCTGGATTTATTGAAGACAAAAAAATGCCCCAGGCAGGGGCATAGATGGTTTACTGCGCGGTAGGGGTATCGCTGCTGGCGACCGGTACGGCCGTCTGCTGTACCGGTACCAAAATCAGGTCGGCCCGGTTCCCTCCGCCATTCACCACCGTCTGCACGGTATCGGTGATAAACATCAGCTTGCCGTCAACGGTGATGGCCGAACTCAGCAAAATTCGCGCGTCAGGCTTAATGTCCGCCTGGTTGTACGGCAGGACGAAGTTATACGGCGGCTGTTTACCTTCGGTACGAACCGTTTTCTGCGCCAGTACACGCGACGGCGCATCGGCTAACGATGCATCCGACAAGGTCACGGTCAGTACCGCATCCGGCGGTAGGGCGACTTTCTGCCGGATGGAAATGGTCCCGGAAACATTAGGCTGCTGCTGCGATGACGTCAGTGAGGCAATGCCATAAGGATCGGGGGTAGCCGCGGTACTGGCCGTGTTTGCGCCGTGATTATTCGCGCAGGCGGTCAAAGCGGTTGCAACGGCTAAAGCACTTAACATATAGGTAAATTTCATTATGTTCTCCTTTTCATCCCTTTACATGCAGGAGTATGTCCTGCCGACTGACGAGCAGTAACATTGGCATCATGCATAAGTGTGGCACAGATCTCAGTTCTCTTCCTGCAGATGACCCTTTATTCAGATTATTACACCCATCGGACCACTTGAGATTCCAGGTTATACTTGCCCTCAATACGCACTGCGCAAGGCAGTTATCATTGATTGAGGGTAAATATGAGTCAGGCACTAACCAATCTGCTGGCATTATTGAATCTGGAAAAAATTGAAGAAGGGTTATTCCGCGGGCAGAGTGAAGATCTGGGCTTACGTCAGGTCTTTGGCGGCCAGGTCGTCGGTCAGGCACTGTACGCGGCGAAAGAAACCGTGCCTGCCGAGCGTCTGATTCATTCATTCCACAGCTATTTCCTGCGTCCTGGCGACAGCCAGAAGCCAATTATTTATGACGTCGAAGTGTTGCGCGACGGCAACAGCTTCAGTGCCCGTCGGGTCGCGGCCATTCAAAACGGTAAACCCATTTTTTACATGACCGCCTCTTTCCAGGCGCCAGAGCCCGGCTATGAGCACCAGAAATCGATGCCGGCCGCACCTGCACCGGATGGTCTGCCTTCTGAAACCGACATCGCGCGTAAGCTGGCGCATCTGCTGCCGCCGCAGGCCAAAGATAAGTTCCTCAGCGACAAACCGCTGGAAATCCGCCCGGTTGAGTTTCACAACCCGCTAAAAGGCCATGTTGCTGAACCAACTCGTCAGGTGTGGATCCGCGCCAACGGCGCGGTGTCGGAGGATATTCGCATTCATCAGTACCTGCTGGGCTACGCTTCCGATTTCAATTTCCTGCCGGTGGCGCTTCAGCCGCACGGCGTCGGGTTCCTGGAGCCGGGGATGCAGGTGGCGACGATCGACCACTCGATGTGGTTCCATCGCCCGTTCAACATTAACGACTGGCTGCTGTACAGCGTTGAGAGCACTTCTGCATCCAGCGCCCGGGGCTTTGTTCGCGGTGAGTTTTATACACAGGATGGCACGCTGGTGGCGTCAACCGTTCAGGAAGGGGTCATGCGCAATCGCCACGCTTAAAGTGTCATCCGTGACGAGTAATGCCTGAATACTGTCCCCTGACAACAAAAAAAGCCTCCCGTCGGGAGGCTTTGCTGCTAGTGGAGATAACTCAATTTATCAGGCGTTGTAGGCATTTTCGCCATGGCTGTTGACGTCCAGACCTTCGCGCTCCTGCTCTTCCGGAACACGCAGACCGACGGTCATATCCGCCACTTTATAACCGATGAAGGCTACAATGCCGGACCAAACGATAGTGATGCCGATACTTTCCAACTGCACCAGCAGCTGATGGCCCATGGTAACGCCTTCCGCGTAGCCGACGCCGCCCAGAGAAGTTGCGGCAAAGATACCGGTCAGGATACAACCCACGATACCGCAGACACCGTGTACGCCGAACACATCGCACGGATCATCAACACGCAGCCAGCGTTTCAGAACCGTTACGCCCCACAGACCCGCCAGGCCGGAAGCGATACCCACAATCAGTGCGCCGCCTACGCCGATATAACCACATGCCGGGGTGACGCCAACCAGACCGGCAATCGCACCGGAACAGGCACCTAACAGAGAAGGTTTACCGCGGGTTGCCCATTCGCCAAAGGTCCAGGCCAGAATAGCCGCAGCGGTCGCCACAACGGTGTTGACGAAAGCCAGCGCAGCAATTTCGTTCGCCGCACTCGCGGAACCAGCGTTAAAGCCAAACCAGCCAACATACAGGATTGCTGTACCGGTGAAGACCATCGGCAGGTTATGCGGTTTGAACGCTTCTTTGCCAAAGCCAACGCGTTTGCCCATCATATAGGCACCCACCAGGCCAGCAACGGCGGCGTTGATATGCACCACGGTACCACCGGCAAAATCCAGCGCGCCGTGCGTCGCCAGCAGACCACCGCCCCATACCATGTGCGCAATCGGCACATAGGAGAGAGTCATCCAGACGGCAACGAAAATCAGCACTGCGGAAAAGCGAATACGTTCAGCCAGCGAGCCCACGATCAGGCCAACGGTGATACAGGCGAAGGAGCCCTGGAAAGCGACGTGGATGTACTGATAGAAGGTCCCCATCAGCGCTTTCAGCTCAATGTTTTTCAATAATACCCAGTCGAAACTGCCGAAGAAGCTGCCGCCGGTACCAAACGCCAGCGTGTAGCCATAAACGACCCACAGTACGCATATCAACCCAAAGGTGACGATGACCTGGGTCAGCATAGAGAGTACGTTTTTACCGCGAATCAGGCCGCCATAGAACAGCGCAATGCCCGGAATGGTCATAAACAGCACCAGCGCGGTGCAAATCATCATAAAGGCGTTGTCGGCTTTATCTGCCACTGCCGGTGCGGCGGCCATCGCCAACCCCGGAAGCAGTGCCAGCGCACCCAGACCTGTTTTCATTGTTGCTATTTTCATTTTCTCAATCCCCATCACTGTGTGGTCTGGACGTTACAGTGCCGCTTCGTCGGCTTCGCCGGTGCGGATGCGAATAACGCGTTGCAACTCGGCGACAAAAATTTTGCCATCGCCAATTTTTCCGGTGTAGGCCGCTTTACTAATCACATCAACGACCTCATCAAGCTGATCGTCGGCAATCGCGACATCAATCTTCACCTTTGGCAGAAAATTGACGCTGTATTCGGCACCACGGTACAGCTCGGCATGACCTTTCTGACGGCCAAACCCTTTTACCTCAGTGACCGTCAGGCCCTGAATGCCGATGGAAGATAACGCTTCACGCACATCTTCCAGTTTGAATGGTTTGATTACCACGGTAACCAGCTTCATAAGTCCCCTCCGCTCAGAATTCGTAATGGCAGCAGCTAACACGCAGAAAATAAAGCAAGGGCTATGCCAGAAATGAAAAAGGGCCGCAGAGCGGCCCTTTTAGCGAAGAAAACAGAGGAATGGCATAAGAAGCAGGCGGAAAAGCGCTGGCCCCACGCAAAAATGCATCATTATGGTGCAAAAAGCGTTACATTTTTGCACCATACTAAACCACACCAGCACAACTGCCTGCTTATAGTGCATCAGGCAATCAGCGACTCTTCCTGCGCGCTGGCCGCCAGCTCTTCACCGGCCAGTTGCAGCTGATACATTTGCCAGTAGCGCCCTTTTGCTCCCAGCAACTGCTGATGATTGCCACGCTCGACGGCCTGCCCGCGGTGGAGCACCAGAATGGTGTCAGCTTCAACAATCGTCGACAAACGATGCGCAATCACCACCAGCGTGGTGTGCTGGCGAACTTTGGCCAGCGCTTGTTGAATCGCCTGTTCGGTGCCGGAATCGATATTCGCCGTCGCTTCATCGAGAATCAGAATCTGCGGGGTATCCACCAGCACCCGCGCCAGCGCCAGCAGCTGTTTCTGTCCCACCGAGAGATTATTCCCCTGCTCGCCGAGCTGGGTGTAAATCCCCTCACTCATTCCGCGCGCCAGTTCCGCCAGTTGCACCGACTCCAGTACCTCCCAGACCTGCACCTCACTGATATCGCGACCGAGCGTGACGTTGGCATAAAAGGTATCCGCCAGCACCACCGGATCCTGCTGCACCATGGCGACGCCCTGGCGCAATGCACTGTGACTCAATAAGGAGAGCGGACGCCCATCAATACGAATCTCCCCTTTGCTCAGCGGGTAGTAACCCATCATCAGGCTGGCAAGCGTGCTTTTACCGCTGCCGGTATGGCCGACTAGCGCCACAAAACCACGGGACGGAATCTCCAGGTTAATATCCTGCAGCACCAGACGATCGCCGCGATAAGCAAAAGAGAGATTCTCAATCGACACCGTGCCGCTGCGCAGCGGCGCACTATCCTGCCCCCACTCCTGACGCGGGCGATCCATCAATTCGAAGACGCGCTCGCCGGCGACCACCGCCTGCTGGAGCATTGATTGCTGGGTCGTCAGCTCGATCAGCGGTTCATTCAGGCGCCCCAGATAGCTGATAAAGGCATACAGCACCCCGACTTCAATCGTGCCAGCCGAGCTGAAGCCAAACAGCATCAGCAGCCCGCAGAGTACCAGCGTTGAGAACAGGCTCAGCAGCGGACGCAACAAAAAACCATCGAGGCGCAGCGTTTGCATCCGCGCCAGATAGTGCGCATAGCTGGCTTCACGCATCCGCTCGCCGAAGCGCGCCTGCTGGCGGAACTGCTGGATAACGCCCATGCCATTGATCACTTCATTAAAGCCGTCGTTGATATCCGCCAGCCATGCACGCACCCGGCGCACGATCGGCGTGCTGTAACGTTGATAAATCACCATCACGATCAACACCGCCGGGAAAATAGTCAGCGCCACCAGTGCCATGCGCCAGTCAAGGCTGAACATCGCCACCAGCATGGCGCCGATCAGTGCCGCGCTACGCAGCACCGTCGCTACCACCGTGACGTACAGATCGCGGATCACTTCCGTGTCGTTGGTGACACGCGAGATCAGTTGCCCGACAGGCTGGGTATCAAATTCACTCAGCGGCTGACGCAGCGCCGCATCCATTACGTCACTGCGTAGCCGCTGTACCACGCCAACAGCGGCGCGGTTAAACAGCAGCGACTGGTTATAGTGCAGGGTCGCCGCGAGGATCTGTAAGCCGAGGTAGGCCACGGCAAGGCCACAGACCAGCTTCAGCGGCAGGGAGTTCTTCGCCACCATATTATCGATAAAGTAGCTGATCAGCAGCGGACCACTGACCTCGGCGGCGGCCGCAATCCACATCATCACCACCGCAATAATCAGCGGCTTACGCCACGGAGAACCGTAGGCCAGCAGGCGTTTTAAAGTGGGCCAGAGCTCGGAAAAACTACGCATCGGCGGCCTCCTCTTGATCCTGTGGCGCATCGTCCAGTGCCGCTTCCAACTGTTGATAGCGATACATATCGCGATACCAGCCGGGTTGCGCCACCAGTCCGTCGTGGCGACCGCGCTGGACAATATGACCATGCTGCATCACCAGAATCTCGCTGGCTTCAGTCAGTGCCGACAGGCGATGGGCGCTGATAATCACCGTCCTTCCCTCTCCCCACTGCCGCAGGTTATGCAATATCTGATGCTCGGTCCGGCCATCCACCGCCGACAGCGCATCGTCAAGAATCAGTATCTCCGCCTCCAGCAACAGCGCGCGTGCGATGGAAATGCGCTGTTTTTGCCCGCCGGACAGCATCACGCCGCGTTCGCCGACTTCCGTGTCATATCCCTGAGGCAGGCGCAGAATATCGTCGTGCACGCTGGCCAGCCGCGCAACGTGCTCAATTTGTTCCGCCGTCGCATCGGGCCTTCCCAGCGCGATGTTGTTGGCGACGGTGTCAGAAAAGAGGAACGGCGTTTGGTTCACGACCGCCAGGCGGGCACGCCAGCTATCGAGCTGCAACCGCGTCAGCGGAATATCATGGAAGCGAATATCCCCTTGCGTGATGTCAAAGTGGCGCTGGATCAGCGCCAGGATCGTGCTTTTTCCTGCGCCGGTTGGCCCGCAAATACCCAGCATTTTCCCGGGCTGGAGCACGAAGTTCACCTTCTCCAGCGAGGCTTTATTCGCCTGCGGATAGATAAATTCGCGCACGGCGACGCTCAGCACACCACGCCCTTCCGGGACCTGCTCATGACCATCGTTGACGGTCGGCGCCTCTTCGAGCATCGTGCGGATCCGACTGTAGGCCGCGCTGCCGCGTTCCACGATGTTAAACATCCATGCCAGCGCCAACATGGGCCAAATCATCAAACCGAGGTACATCACAAAGCTGGTCAGTTGGCCCAGAGTCATACTGCCCTGCAGTACCATCCAGCTCCCGCCACCGATCGCCAGCAGGTTAGCCATACCAATCGCGATATAGATAGTCGGGTCAAAGCGCGCATCAATACGCGCCACGCGCATGTTTTTTCTGCCGGTATCCGCCGCATCGGCAGCAAATTGCGCCGACTGCCGGTCCTCCAGGCCAAAGGCCTTAATCATGCGGATACTGGTCAGGCTCTCCTGAGTACGATCGTTGAGGCTGGAGAATGCCGCCTGCGCGACGCGGAAGCGCGTATGGAGTACATCACCGTTACGCTTGATAACCAGCGCCATCACCGGCATCGGCAACAGCGCCAGCAGGGTGAGCTGCCAGCTGATTTGCGTCGACATCACGATCAATACCGCGCAGCCCATCACCATCGAGTCCACCAGCGTCAGCACCCCTTCACCCGCAGCAAACACCACCCGATCAACATCGTTGGTGGCGCGGGCGATCAGGTCGCCGGTGCGGTGGCGCAGGTAAAAGGCCGGATGCTGACGGCTGAGCTGACGATAAAAGTCCTCCCGTAGCTCCACGGCCAGTTGATAAGAGGCGCCAAAAAGCAGCACGCGCCAGACGTAGCGCAGCAGATAGACCATTACCGCGATCAGGACTAACGTACCAATCCACATCCACACCTTTTCGGCGGTGTAATGTTGTCGGGTGACGCCGTCAACCACGATTCCCACCACCTTTGGCGGAATCAGCTGTAAAACGGCGATAATGGCCAGCAGGGCAATAGCACCGAGATAACGGCGCCACTCCCGGCGGAAGTACCAGCTAAGTTGAGCAAATAATCGCAAGCAGTTAAATCCTGAGTGTATAAATCGTCGCGGCAAACGCCGTTAATCAATAGGTAAGGCAGTGGTGTATTTTATCTGTTCCATCGCGAAACTCGAAGTGACATCAGATAGCCCGGGGACGCTATTCACCAGCCGTTTATAAAAATCATCGTAGCGTTTCATATCCGCTACCTGCACCCGCAGCAGGTAATCATACTCTCCCGCCATACGCCAGAAGCCGAGGACTTCCGCCATCTGCGTGACTTCGCTGACGAAGCGGCAGTACCAGTCGCTGCTGTGATGCTGGGTCTTGATCAGCACAAATGCTGTCAGACCGAGGCCAAGCTTTTCGGCATCCAGCAGGGCCACGCGCCCAAGCAGGATACCCTCATCCTCCAGCCGTTTCAGCCGTTTCCAGCAGGGCGTGGTAGTCAGATTAACGGCATCAGCCAGCGCCTGC
Organism: Raoultella sp.; assembly: GCF_039594335.1. Classification (NCBI taxonomy): domain Bacteria; kingdom Pseudomonadati; phylum Pseudomonadota; class Gammaproteobacteria; order Enterobacterales; family Enterobacteriaceae; genus Klebsiella; species Raoultella sp. Next base: position 14,850 of record NZ_JBCNNS010000012.1, on the reverse strand, counting down.
AAAGAGAGGGTGCAGTCAGTTTGCAGCAAAGAAAGCAGCTTACGGTCAATTTTATCTAGCACAGGGCACCTCTGAAGAAAATTTTTCTCCATTCATTGTAATTGAAAGGCTAAATAGCAACAATTTTTCCTCGCGCTTGCGCTAAGCTGGGCACAAAATGACAAACAGGAAATGACGATGAAGAGCGCCTGGGTAAAACACGCAATCAGTGAAATCAACGCCGATTATCAGCGTTCCGCCGACACGCACCTTATTCGCCTGGCGCTACCCGGGTTCCCGGGTATTCAGATCTACCTGAAGGACGAGAGCACCCATCCTACCGGCAGCCTGAAACACCGTCTGGCGCGTTCTCTGTTCCTTTACGGCCTGTGTAACGGCTGGATTAAAGAAGGAACGACAATTATCGAAGCCTCTTCCGGCTCGACGGCAGTCTCTGAAGCCTACTTCGCACGTCTGCTCGGTCTGCCGTTTATCGCCGTCATGCCTTCCTGTACGGCAAAACGCAAAATTGAGCAGATTGAGTTTTATGGCGGACGCTGTCACTTCGTCGAGAGCGCGAGTGAAATCTATGCCGCCTCTGAGAGGCTGGCTCGCGAGCTGAACGGCCATTATATGGATCAGTTTACCTTCGCTGAACGGGCGACGGACTGGCGCGGCAATAACAATATTGCCGACAGCATTTTCCGACAGATGACCCACGAACCGCATCCGCAGCCCTCTTACATTGTGATGAGTGCGGGGACTGGCGGGACATCGGCCACGATTGGCCGCTATATCCGCTGTCAGGGCTATGATACTCAGCTGCTGGTGGTTGATCCGCAAAACTCGGTCTTCCTCGACTACTGGCACAGCCGCGATGCCAGCCTGCGCAGCCCGGTCGGAAGTAAAATAGAAGGTATTGGCCGTCCGCGCGTCGAGCCATCATTTATTCCTGACGTCGTCGATGAGATGCTGCGGGTGCCTGATGCGGCCAGCGTTGCCACCGCCCTGTGGCTGGAAAGGCTGCTGGGGCGCAAAGTCGGCGCCTCCACCGGCACCAATATGTGGGGCGTGCTTGAGCTTGCCGTGCGTATGCGCGCTGAGGGGCGTAGCGGTTCTATCGTCACTCTGCTGTGCGATAGCGGCGAACGCTATCTGGAAAGCTATTACAGTCCGCAGTGGGTCGCGAGTCAGATTGGCGATATCACTCCGTGGCAGGCAAAAATCGCGGCAATGGTGAACACACAATAAAAAAAGCCAGACACAAAGGTGCCTGGCTTGCTGGAAGGGTCTGTTTATTCGGGGGAATAAGGAAGATCGGGATTATCCAGCCAATGAGTTAAAAAATGGGAGACCGCTTCATGGCGGCAGTCTCCAATAACCGGTAAATTCGGCAGTTCAGCTTTGAGCTGCGGCATGGCGTTACCCATAATGACCCCGCGTCCCACACTACCGAGCATTTCGCGGTCGTTCATGGCGTCGCCAAACGCCATACAATCTTGCATCGACAGGCCCAAATGCTGGCTAAGTACCGCCAGGGCAGCGCCTTTATTACAACCATTCGGCAGCACTTCCAGACAGTCGAACGCTGAAAAACAGATATGCGCGCGATCCCCGAGTGCTTCAGCCAGTTGAACGTTGAGCCGCCGGAGATCATCGTGATCGCCGCAGAAGCAGACTTTGGTGACGTTATCGGTCGGCATCAGCCTGGGATCGTATATCTGATAGCGGAAGCCGCTGAAAATATGCGCTTTCAACAACCCGGGGATCTCCTGGCCGGTAAACCAGCCGCCGTCATTAAAGACGTGCATGCTGGCTGCCGTGTCCCAGCGACGGTGGAGCACCGCTTCCGCGACGCCAGGATCGAGATCGCTGCGGTGCAGCACTTCTCCATCCAGCGCATGAATCCGCGTACCGTTGCCGGTAATTAAGTAGGCATCCAGCGAGAGCTCAGCGATTACGTAGCGCATTTCCAGCGCATGGCGTCCCGTAGCAAAGGTCAGGGTTATGTCACGATCGCGCAGACGCTTTAGTGTTGAGAGCGTTGATATTCCCAGACGATGATCCGGCAGCAGCAGCGTACCGTCCATATCAAATGCAGCGAGTCTTGCCATGTGAGTTCCCAAAAGCACGGTGAGTTTTACTTGAGTTCCAGTATTGCCTGAGATATACGGAAGTAATAGTGAATAGATAAATTTTATTGTTCCGGTTTTATAACCCGCGCTCGCGCAAGCTCCGAAAGGGCGAGGCCGAAGGACAGCCCGGGTAACGGGTGTGAGCAAGCGTAGCCAACGCAAAGGCCGGTTGAAGGATGAAGTGCCTATGAGGTTATTAAACCGTCTGAACCAGTACCAGCGCCTGTGGCGGCCCTCATCCGGCGCACCACAGCAGGTGACCGTCGGTGAACTGGCAGAACGCTGTTTTTGCAGCGAGCGCCATATTCGAACGTTGCTTCGTCAGGCTCAGGAGGCCGGCTGGTTGAGCTGGCAGGCTACTCCCGGGCGCGGAAAACGCGGCACGCTGCTCTTTCACAGCGCGCCAGAAGCCTTACGTAATGAGATGATGGAGCAGGCACTGAGTAACGGCCAGCAGAAAAACGCGCTGGAGCTGGCTCAGTTGGCGACAGAAGAGCTGAAGGCGCTGCTTTCGCCTTTTCTTGGCGGTCAGTGGCAAAACAATACGCCGACGTTGCGCATTCCCTATTATCGTCCGCTTGACGCGCTGCAGCCGGGTTTTTTACCCGGGCGCGCCGAACAGCATCTTGCCGGGCAAATTTTTTCCGGTCTGACACGCTTCGGGGTGCACAGTAGTTCTCCGGTCGGTGATTTAGCCCATCACTGGCAGGTAACGCCGGACGGCCTGTGCTGGCAGTTTTATATCCGTTCAACGCTGTGCTGGCATAATGGCGATCCGCTTGAAACGACGCAGCTGCAGCGGCGACTACTGATGTTGCTGGAGCTACCCGCCCTGCGCGCCCTGTTTGCCAGTGTCAAGCGGATCGATGTCACGCATGCGCAGTGTCTGACGATTACGCTGCATCGCCCGGATTACTGGCTCCCTTTCCGCCTTGCCAGCGACGGCTGCGTACTGGCACATCCCGATGAACCAATGGTCGGTAGCGGGCCGTTTCGTCTGAAACTGTTCAGCCCGGAGCTGGTGCGGCTGGAGAATCATCCGCGCTATCATCTGAACCACCCGCTGATCCAGGCGGTGGAGTACTGGATCACTCCCCAGCTGTTTGAGCAGAATATGGGCACCAGCTGCCGCCACCCGGTGCAGATTACTATCGGCGATCCGGACAAGCTGGCAAATCTTCGTCAGGTCAGCAACAGTATCAGCCTCGGGTTTTGCTACCTGGCGCTGCGTCAGAGCCCTCGCCTCAGCAAAGCTCAGGCGCAACGTCTGGTATCGCTTATTCACCGCTCCTCATTGCTGAAGACACTTCCACTCGACGAAGATTTGATTACCCCCAGCAGCGAGGTGTTGCCCGGATGGAGCATTCCCCAGGGGCCAGAGAATCAGGATGTTCCTCTGCCTGAACAGCTTACGCTGCTGTATCACCTGCCGGTCGAACTGCACACGATGGCAGAACAGCTCCGCCTGCAGCTTGCCGCTCTTGGCTGTGAACTGAAACTCATTTTTCACGATGCAAAAAACTGGCACGGTTGCCAGGAACTGGCGCTGGCGGATTTGATCATGGGCGATCGGCTGATCGGCGAAGCGCCGGAATACACGCTGGAGCAGTGGCTGCGTTGCGATACAATGTGGCCTCATTTATTGACCGGGGCACAATATGCTCATCTGCAGGCCACCCTTGATGCCGTCCAGGCGCAGCCTGAAGAACGCAGCCGCAACGAAGCGTTGCGCAATGTTTTTAATATTCTGATGGATGATGCCATCATGACGCCGCTATTTAATTACAATTATCGCATCAGTGCTCCACCGGGCGTAAACGGCCTGCAGCTTAACGCCCGAGGCTGGTTTGATTTCACCAGCGCCTGGCTACCGGCATCGCCGCCGTGATGAAGCTGGTCGCCGCGCCCATCAGGCGCTACCATATCGCTTTCACTTTGATTGTCAGGAATTGCCATGAAACGCGCCGTAGTTGTCTTCAGCGGAGGACAAGATTCAACAACCTGCCTGGTGCAGGCTCTGCAACAGTACGATGAAGTGCACTGCGTCACTTTTGATTATGGCCAACGCCACCGCGCGGAAATTGATGTCGCTCGCTCTCTGGCGTTAAAGCTGGGCGCCGTTGCCCACAAGGTGCTCGATGTGACGCTGCTCAACGAGCTTGCCGTCAGCAGTCTGACCCGCGATAACATCCCGGTGCCGGACTATGAACCGGAAGCCAGCGGTATCCCGAATACCTTCGTGCCTGGACGAAATATCCTGTTTTTAACCCTGACGGCAATTTACGCTTACCAGGTCAAGGCGGAAGCGATCATTACCGGCGTTTGCGAAACCGATTTTTCCGGCTACCCGGACTGCCGCGATGAATTCGTGAAAGCACTGCACCATGCCGTCAGCCTCGGAATGGCGAAGGATATTCGCTTCGAGACGCCGCTAATGTGGCTTAACAAAGCCGAGACATGGGCCTTAGCCGATTACTGGGGCCAGTTAGCACTGATTCGCCATGAAACCCTGACCTGCTATAACGGTATTAAAGGCGACGGCTGCGGACAATGCGCGGCCTGTAATCTACGCGCCATTGGGCTAAGACAGTACGAGGCCGATCGGCCAGGTATTATGGCAGTTATGAAGCAGAAAACCGGGCTACAGTAACCGGTTATTTCCCGGTAGCGGCAGACGCCTTAGCGGGCCTGCGAGGACCGCGAATGGCATCAAGCCCGTAGCCAGCGTAGCTCCAGTACCCAACCCGCACCGACTCGTAGGCCGGGTAAGGCGTCAGTCGCCACCCGGCATTTTCTCGATTATCGTTCGCTGAAACAGATGCGCCCAAGCGCCCCAGGACAGACTACTGCGGCTGGCCTGCTAGCAAGGCTCCAGCTGAACCAGTTTCTCGCGCAGTTCACCCTCCAGCGGCAGTGCTTTCTGCGTTTTAAGATCGATGCAGACAAAGGTAATGAGCGCATCGGCTACCACCTCACCGTTAGGGTTAAGGGTAACCACCTGACTTAACGTCCCGCTTTTTCCGTTCAGTTGTTCCAGTTTGCTGGTAACGGTGAGCACATCGCCTAATACCGCCGGGCGTCGATAGTTGATATTGATATTCACCACCACGAACGCGATGTTGCGTGCGGTCATCCAGTGAAAGGCCGGGCTGCTTTCCAGACCATCCCAACGCGCCTCTTCGAGAAACTCCAGATAACGTGCATTATTGACGTGCTGATAGACGTCAAGATGATAACCGCGAACTTTGATTTGTGTCTGCATAGCGCACATGCCTTATCTTTCATTGTTGTTTTGAGGTCAGAGGTCACACCACTTGTGTAACCTCTTCAGTCTGGCAAATAATGACGACTGTGCAAACTTGTACTGAAAATTTACAGCTTCAGATGTGACAGATTTCTCTCCACCAGAGAGCTCCCCATTCCCGGGACCTGCTTAAGATCGTCAACGGTTTTAAATGGCCCGTACTCTTCACGATAGCTCACGATAGCCTGCGCTTTCTTCAGACCGACACCATTCAGAGCCTTTGCCAGTTCTTCTGCGCTGGCGCTATTGATACTCACCCTGATTCCATCCCCCTCAGTCGCGTTTAATGCCTCAGGCGCCTTCGTCTGCGGCGTCTGCACGCTCTCCTTTATCGTCGACGACGTTTTCCCGCTGGAAGGGACGGCAAGTACGCACTGGCTTCCTGTCGCACAAACCAGTACGGCGGCGGCTATAAGCGTTTTCAATCTACGTTGCATGCTGTTATCTCCTTGTTTGTAGACAGCAGGGTCACAATAGCGAGCGCAGAAAAGGAGTACAAAAGACAAACCGCAGAAATGGAAAAGGCCGCGAAAGCGGCCTTTGAGAATTACATCACGTTACTGATTTTTGCGAAGCGTCACGAGATTATTGCTGTTGGCCGATGGCATCGCCGAGTTTAATTTTCGCAGACTTACGCAGGTTGCTCATCAGCGCTTCAAAAGCAATCTGAGCATTGTTCTGCGTGATACCTTGAACCATAGCTTTTTTCTGCGCTTCCGGCATGTCGCCGGCTTTCACTTCATCCAGCGCCAGCAGCACCACATTGCCTTTGATGTCGCTACCCACACCGTAGACAGGTTTACCCTGCTGCGGCAGCGGCAGGGTAAACGCCGCCTGGCTCAAGGGATCCTGACCGGTACGAGTCAGGGTCTGCGCCGGGCCGAAGTTTAAACCAGCGGCTTTCATCGCCTCGTCACCTTTGCCATCTTTCAGCGCGACCAGCAGTTTGTCTGCATCCAGCTTCGCCTGCTGTTCAGCTTTGGTGTGTTTTACAATATCGATAACCTGTGCTTTCACGTCCTCCAGCGGCTTCACAGCTTCTGGTTTGTGCTCGCTGATGCGCAGGACAAATGCGCGATCGCCGTCGACGGTGATGATATCGGAGTTGCTGCCCGGCGTACCGTTCTCGCCCACCAGACCGCCATTGAAGATAGCATCGGCAACCGGTTTAAAGTTCAGCTCTTCTGGCAGATTGTCACGCCCAAACCAGCCGGTTTCGGTCACTTTCACATCTGCAGCCTGTGCGGCGCTGGCCAGAGATTCGTTATCATTGCTGGCTGCATCGCTGACTTTCTGCTGCAGCGCGTAGTAAGCATCCAGCGCTTTTTCCTGCTTCACTTTCGCCGCGATATCATCGCGAACTTCAGCCAGCGGTTTAACCTTCGCCGGCTGAACATCATCAAGACGGACAACGAGGAAACCAACGGAAGATTTAATCACGCCAGAAAGCTGGCCTTTTTCTTTCAGACCGGCGTTTTTCAGCTCTGGTACCGTTGCCGCATCTTCCATCCAGCCCATATCACCACCGTTGCGGGCAGAGATAATATCGGTGGACTTTTCTTTCGCCAGCGTGGCGAAATCGGTCCCTTTCTTCAGAGCATCCAGAACGGCCTGGGCATCGGATTCGGTCTTCGTCTGAATCACGCTGTAGCGGTTACGCTGCGGCTGCGTGAACTGATCCTGATGCTGATCATACCAGGCCTGAATTTCTTCGTCAGAAGCGTTCTCCTGCATGCCAGCAGCATCCATTTTGATGTAGCTCACGCGGAACTGCTCCGGCGCCATAAAGCGGGCCTGATTTTGCTGGTAGTAAGCGTTGACTTCCGCATCAGTCACCGTCTGCTTCGCCGCCAGAGCGTTGACATCGATGGTGGCTTCACGCACCAGGCGTTGCTGGGATACCAGCGCAGCCAGCTGATCGGACTCACCAGACAGCATAAAGTCGGTACCGGCAATGGCATTAATCAGCTGCTGAGTTGTCAACTGGTTGCGTAGCGCCTGCGCGTACTGATCGGTGGTCATGCCCATTTGATTCACGATACCGCTAAAACGTTCGTTATCAAATTTGCCGTTAGTCTGGAAAGCCTGAGTCTGGAAGATAGCCTGTTTAACTTGAGCATCGCTGACGCTCAGTCCGAGTTCGCGGGCGTACTGGTCAAGCAGCGACTCGTCAATCAGACGGTTCAGCACCTGCTGACGCATGGTTTTCATGTAGTTTTCGTTGGCCGCCAGTTCCGAGAACTGATCGCCAAGCTGCTGCTGCATACGGTTACGTTCGCTGGCAACGGCATTTTCAAACTGTGAGCGACCAATTTCCTGGTCGTTAACTTTCGCGGCATAATTGTTACTGCCGCCAATCAGGTAACCACTTACCCCGGTCAAAATGAACGAGATAATGATGATACCGAAAATAATCTTGAGCACGACGCTATTGGCGGCCGTGCGTAGGTTGTCCATCATGGTGTAACAACGCTCCGCTGTAGATGACTTTAGCTCGCGCAGCATAGCACGTGATGGCTGCCGCGCGTGAGGACCTATTTTGACAAGAAAATGGGGTGATTGTCAGCCCACAAGTGCGTACAAACACACATAAAATCGGGTTCCGGGCAAATAAAAAAGGCACATCTCGCGATGCGCCCTTGTACTTCGTCACATTCCCTGATGGGAAGTCGATCAGTTGACCGCGTCTTTCAGCGCTTTACCGGCACGGAAACCCGGTACTTTGGCAGCAGCGATGGTAATTTCTTTACCTGTTTGCGGGTTGCGACCAGTACGGGCAGCGCGCTCTTTCACAGCAAAGGTACCAAACCCGACCAGCGCAACGTCATCTCCAGCCTGCAGAGATTCAGTAACAGAAGCAATTAAAGCATCTAACGCACGTCCGGCTGCAGCTTTAGAAATGTCCGCACCGGCAGCAATTTTGTCAATCAGTTGAGATTTATTCACTGTTCTCTTCCTCTCTTTATAATTTATATCGCACCAGAATCCTTCGTGGTGCGACCGCGCAGCAGTTATATCAGGACTGTCATGCCCTTACAACAGAGTTGTAGATGACCCCCTGCCAGCGATCTAAGTTAGCTACACAAAAAAAGGCTGGCAAGTACGAATTTACTTCCCAGCCCCACTTTTCTTAGCGCTATTTGCGCGAAATCACTATTTTGCCGTGACAACCTGCATGCCGAATGGTTCGTTCTGCAACGCAAGTGTCAGAACTTCCTCGATTCGTTTCACCGGATGGATATCTAAATCGGCAATAACGTTATCTGGAATTTCTTCAAGGTCACGTTTATTTTCATCAGGAATCAGAACAGTCTTAATGCCGCCGCGATGTGCCGCCAGCAGTTTTTCCTTCAGACCACCGATTGGCAGCACCTGTCCGCGCAGGGTAATTTCCCCTGTCATCGCGACGTCAGCGCGTACCGGATTCCCCGTCAGACAGGACACCAGCGCGGTACACATCGCGATACCGGCGCTCGGACCGTCTTTCGGCGTCGCCCCTTCCGGAACGTGTACGTGAATATCACGTTTTTCGTAGAAATCCGAGTTAATCCCCAGCTTATCCGCACGCGAACGCACCACGGTCAGCGCAGCCTGAATAGACTCCTGCATCACTTCGCCCAGCGAGCCGGTATAGGTCAGCTTGCCCTTACCCGGCACGCAAGCGGTTTCGATGGTCAGCAGATCGCCGCCCACTTCAGTCCATGCCAGACCGGTAACCTGACCAACGCGGTTTTCGCTATCCGCACGGCCGTAGTCGTAGCGCTGTACGCCAAGGAAATCATGCAGGTTATCGCCATTAATCGTGATGTGTTTCAGTGATTTATCCAGCAGCAGCTGTTTAACCGCCTTACGACACAGCTTGGAAATTTCACGCTCAAGCCCACGCACGCCCGCTTCACGGGTGTAATAGCGAATAATCCCGATAATCGCGCTGTCCTCAACGTTCAGCTCGCCTTTTTTCAGCGCATTACGCTCAATCTGCTTAGACAGCAGGTGGCGTTTGGCAATGTTCAGTTTTTCGTCTTCGGTATAACCGGACAGACGAATGACTTCCATACGATCCAGCAGCGGCGCCGGGATGTTCATGGAGTTAGAGGTCGCCACAAACATCACATCGCTCAGATCGTAGTCCACTTCCAGATAGTGGTCGTTAAACGCTACGTTCTGTTCAGGATCCAGTACCTCCAGCAGCGCTGAAGCCGGATCGCCGCGCATGTCTGAGGACATTTTGTCGATCTCATCCAGCAGGAACAACGGGTTTTTCACGCCCACTTTCGCCATTTTCTGGATCAGTTTGCCCGGCATTGAGCCAATATAGGTCCGGCGGTGACCGCGGATTTCCGCTTCATCACGCACGCCGCCCAGCGCCATACGCACGTACTTACGTCCGGTCGCTTTGGCGATGGATTGACCCAGTGAGGTTTTACCCACCCCTGGCGGTCCAACCAGGCACAGAATCGGCCCTTTGAGCTTATTCACACGGCTCTGCACCGCAAGATACTCAAGGATACGATCTTTCACACGCTCAAGGCCGTAATGATCGGTATCGAGGATCTCCTGAGCCTGACGCAGATCTTTTTTGACCTTGCTGCGTGCGTTCCACGGTACCTGCACCATCCAGTCAATGTAGCCGCGTACGACGGTCGCTTCTGCCGACATCGGCGACATCATCTTCAGCTTTTGCAGTTCCGCTTCGGTTTTTTCTTTCGCCTCTTTCGGCATTTTTGCCGCGTCGATCTTGCGCTTCAGCGCTTCGTTCTCATCCGGGGCATCGTCCATCTCACCGAGCTCTTTCTGAATAGCCTTCATCTGCTCATTCAGATAGTACTCACGCTGAGACTTTTCCATCTGCTTTTTCACGCGGTTACGAATACGCTTCTCAACCTGCAGCAAATCGATTTCCGATTCCATCATCGCCATCAGATATTCCAGACGTTCGTTAATGTCGGACATCTCGAGGACAGACTGCTTATCGGCCAGCTTGAGCGGCATGTGCGCAGCGATGGTATCAGCCAGACGCGCAGGATCGTCGATGCTGTTGAGCGACGTCAGCACTTCCGGTGGGATTTTCTTGTTCAGCTTGATGTAGCCTTCAAACTGACCGATCGCGGTGCGCACCAGGACTTCCTGCTCGCGTTCGTCGATCGCCGGCGATTCAAGGTACTCGGCTTTTGCTGAAAAATGCTCACCGTTATCAGATAATGCAGAAATACGTGCGCGCTGCAGGCCTTCAACCAGCACTTTGACGGTGCCGTCAGGCAGCTTCAGCATCTGTAAAATTGACGCCACGGTCCCGACGGTGAAAAGATCATTTACACCCGGCTCATCCGTCGAAGCTTCTTTCTGCGCAACCAGCATGATTTTTTTATCATGGTCCATAGCCGCTTCAAGACAACGGATAGATTTTTCCCGCCCTACAAATAGGGGTATGACCATGTGCGGATAAACCACCACATCGCGCAACGGCAATACGGGGATTTCAATGCGTTCAGAACGCTCAGGATTCATAGAGCTCTCTCTTAGTTTAAAGTCCGCCAGGTAGCCAGCGGCACGACTCGTCATCGCGACGCCGTTAATATGTAATCCAGTATATGGGGATGTATTCCACACATTCAACGGCAGGAATGCATGAAAAATAAAAGGGGGGATAAAATCCCCCCTTTTTGTTAACTGCTTGAGCGAATTGGTTAATTATTCACCAGAAGCCTGCTGCGCTTCCGGTTTGCCATAGATCAACAACGGCTTGCTTTGTCCATCGATAACGGAAGCGTCGATGACCACTTTTTCCACGTCTTCCATTGACGGAAGATCGTACATGGTATCGAGCAGCGCCGCTTCAACGATAGAACGCAGGCCACGCGCACCGGTTTTACGCGCCATCGCTTTTTTGGCGATCGCGTCCAGCGCTTCATCACGGAACTCCAGCTCTGCGCCTTCGAGGTTGAACAATGCCTGATACTGTTTGGTCAGGGCATTTTTCGGCTCTTTCAGAATCTGAATCAGCGCTTCTTCACTCAGCTCATTCAGCGTTGCGACGACCGGCAGACGACCGATGAACTCCGGAATCAGACCAAATTTGATCAGATCTTCCGGCTCCACCTGAGACAGCAACTCGCCTTCGCTCGCTTTGTCAGATTTGGCTTTTACCGTCGCGCCGAAACCAATACCTGAACCGGTTTCTACACGATGGGAAATAACCTTATCGAGACCGGCAAACGCACCGCCGCAGATAAACAGGATCTTAGAGGTGTCAACCTGCAAGAACTCCTGCTGCGGATGCTTACGCCCACCCTGCGGTGGTACCGCGGCAACGGTCCCTTCGATAAGCTTCAGCAATGCCTGCTGCACGCCTTCACCAGAGACATCGCGGGTAATCGACGGGTTATCCGATTTACGGGAAATTTTGTCGATTTCATCGATGTACACGATACCGCGCTGCGCTTTCTGTACGTCGTAGTCGCATTTCTGCAGCAACTTCTGAATGATGTTTTCGACGTCTTCACCGACATAACCGGCTTCGGTCAGGGTGGTGGCGTCAGCCATGGTGAACGGCACATCCAGCAGGCGCGCGAGCGTTTCTGCCAGCAGCGTTTTACCGGAACCTGTCGGCCCGATCAGCAGAATGTTACTTTTACCCAGCTCAACACCGTTGCTGGTATCACCATTGCGCAGGCGTTTGTAGTGGTTATATACCGCAACGGCCAGCACTTTTTTCGCCGGCTCCTGGCCGATAACATAATCGTCCAGGTGGTGGCGGATTTCATGCGGAGTCGGCAGCGCACTGCGTTCACGATGCGGCGCGACTTCTTTAATCTCTTCGCGAATGATGTCGTTACATAAATCAACGCATTCGTCGCAGATATACACGGATGGCCCGGCGATCAGTTTACGCACTTCATGCTGGCTTTTGCCGCAAAAAGAGCAATACAACAGTTTGCCCGAACCATCTTTGCGTTTATCTGTCATGAGTCCAAACCTCTTATTAAGTTCTTTGTGCCGCACACGACGACGCAAATGCCATTCTCAGGCGCAAGCCGCTGATAAGCGTTGTGCCGCCCTACTCCAGACAAGTATAGCGGCCCCCTTACGCCAGGGGCATCAATTACGATGGGTCAAAATGGAATCGACCAGGCCGTATTCCACCGCTTCGGAGGCTGACAAGAAACGGTCACGCTCGGTGTCGTTCTCAATCTGCGCAAGGGATTGACCCGTATGATGTGCCATCAGTTCATTCATCCGCCCTTTCACCTTCAGGATCTCGCGGGCGTGAATTTCGATGTCCGTCGCCTGCCCCTGATAACCGCCCAGCGGCTGGTGGATCATCACACGGGAATTCGGCAGGCAGAAACGCTTGCCTTTTGCCCCTGCCGTCAGCAGGAACGCACCCATCGAGGCCGCCTGCCCCATGCAAATGGTGCTCACGTCAGGTTTGATGAACTGCATGGTGTCGTAAATCGACATCCCGGCGGTGATCACCCCGCCCGGAGAGTTAATATACAGATAAATGTCTTTTTCCGGGTTTTCTGCTTCCAGAAAAAGCATCTGCGCCACGATCAGATTCGCCATGTGGTCTTCCACCTGGCCGGTCAGAAAGATGACGCGTTCCTTGAGCAGACGGGAGTAGATATCAAAAGAACGTTCACCGCGCGAGGTCTGTTCAATGACCATCGGCACCAGGGCCATATGGGGTGCAAAGTTATCTCGTTCGCCACTGTATGACATTTCCGTCTCCTGGATTAATTTTGAATAAACCTGCCGCACTGATTGTAACCTTATGGACGGATTATCAGCCAGAGTCTTCTGTCCGTCATCATTCAAATTACCTGAATATCAGCCTGATGCCCGCAACCTGAACGAATCCCGACAGATACGCTTCGTCATTATGCATGATTTCACGCGTGCAGTTTCGTCTCCTCGTAGTGGGGGCGATGCAATCATAATTCAAGCATAACAAGCTTTTGTTGTAACGCTATCATCGATATCGCGTTTTCGCACTCATCGTGAAGCTATTGCTACGATAAAAAAAACCCGCCGCCTCTCGGCAACGGGTTTTTACCTGAATGTTAAACCGCGGGGCGAAATTACGCCTGCTGGTTCATCAGTTCATTGAAGGTGGTGGCTTTTTCAGACACTTTCGCTTTTGCCAGAACGGCTTCAACAGCCTGCTCTTCCAGCGCGACGTTACGCATATTGTCCATCAGTTCGTTGTTTTTGCTGTAGAACTCAACAACTTCTTTCGGATCTTCGTAAGCGGAAGCCATCTCTTCGATCAGGCCTTTAACGCGATCTTCGTCAGCTTTCAGCTCGTTGGTACGAATCACTTCGCCCAACAGCAGACCGACAACAACGCGGCGTTTAGCCTGCTCTTCGAACAGTTCACGCGGCAGTTCCAGAGCCTGCTTCTCGTTACCACCGAAGCGCTGAGCAGCCTGACGACGCAGAACGTCGATTTCGCTGTCGATCAGGGCAGCCGGCACGTCGATGTCGTTCGCTTTAACCAGACCTTCGATAGCCTGAGACTTCACGCGGTTACGCACGGCGCCTTTCAGCTCGCGATCCATGTTTTTACGCACTTCAGCGCGCAGACCTTCGACGGAACCATCTTCAACACCGAAACGTTTGATGAATTCAGCAGTCAGTTCCGGCAGCTCGCGCTCTTCAACTTTCTTCAGGTTGATAACGAACTTAGCCGCTTTACCTTTCAGGTTTTCTGCGTGGTATTCTTCCGGGAAGGTCACATCGATAGTGAACTCTTCGCCTGCCTGGCGGCCTTTGATACCGTCTTCAAAGCCTGGGATCATACGACCCTGGCCCATCGCCAGTACGAAGTCAGACGCTTTGCCGCCTTCAAACTCTTCGCCGTCAACAGAACCGGTGAAATCGATGGTTACGCGGTCTTCTGCATCAACAACGCCATCTTTGTCTTTCCAGTTAGCCTGCTGCTTACGCAGAGTGTCCAGCATGGTGTCGACGTCAGCTTCGGTCACTTCAACAACCGGTTTTTCAACTTCGATTGTTTCCAGACCCTGCAGTGCAACTTCCGGGTAAACTTCGAACTCAACCGCGTAGGTGAAGTCTTCACCCAGCTTGTATTCGCCCGGAACGTAGTTCGGCGCGCCGGCCGGATTGATTTTCTCTTTGATGATCGCGTCAACGAAGTGACGGCTCATCAGGTCGCCCAGCACGTCCTGGCGAACGGATGCGCCATAACGCTGAGCAACAACATTCATCGGCACTTTCCCTTTACGGAAGCCGTCAATGCGAACTTTTTTCGCCACGTTGACCAGCTCGCTTTTGACAGCATTCTCGATGCTGTCAGCGGCGATAGTAATCGTTACACGGCGCCCAAGGCCCTGAGTGGTTTCAACTGAAACTTGCATCTTGTTACCTCAAAAAAATCACAGTGCTCGGTCAACTCTGGAAGCGCGTGTA
>NZ_JBCNNS010000119.1:0-13629 GCF_039594335.1 Raoultella sp. | reverse complement strand
GCAAAATAGATCGTCTGTCCCAGCTTCGCCACGCCGTCGCGCAGGTTTGCCAGCGCTTTCTCCGCCTGAGTCGCTTCGGCGAACTCGCCGTCCAGGGTGTGGGTGACGCTGACGCCATTTTCGCAGGTCATCGTCAGCACCAGTTGCTCCTGCCAGCCACTGAGATCGATATCTACCGCAATCCGCCGCTCGCTGGAGGTCTTTTGCAAAGCCTGCTGCCAGTTATGGTCGAGGTTACGGTTCAGCACCTGGTGCGGTCGGGCTTTATGCAGATCTGCCGGCATCTCGTTCGGCCATACGCGATAGCGATTTTCGCCGGTTTTTTCCACCGTGTTGGCGCGAAAACCGACGATTTCGCGCTTAATCATCACGTTAAGGCCATCGCCGTTGCTCAGCGCCTCGGTCACTTCAACATCCAGGTGGTCTTTAGCCACTTTCAGCACTTCCCCCACCGGCAGTCCGACAAATTTCGGTGAATCAAACGCGCCAATGTCGCCTTTGCGCGCATTAACAAAGTAGTCGGTGCTGCCGCGATGAAAGGTTTTGTCGGTGGAGGGGACGAAAAAGTGTTCGGTGCGCCCGGCGGACGAACGCATCAGATCGCCGCGATCGTCAATAATTGCGTCGAGCATCTGACGATAGTGCGCGGTGATGTTCTTCACGTAGCTCATATCTTTGTAGCGACCTTCAATTTTGAAGGATCGCACCCCGGCGTCAATCAACTGCGCCAGGTTTGCCGTCTGGTTATTATCTTTCATCGACAGCAGATGTTTCTCGTACGCCACCACCTGGCCCCGATCGTCTTTCAGGGTGTACGGCAAACGGCAGGCCTGGGAGCAGTCGCCGCGGTTGGCGCTGCGCCCAGTCTGAGCGTGGGAGATATTGCACTGCCCGGAATAGGCCACGCACAGGGCACCGTGAATAAAGAACTCGATCGTCGCGTCGGTATTGTCGTAAATCGCTTTAATCTGCTGCAGGTTCAGCTCGCGCGCCAGCACGATTTGGCTAAAGCCGACGTCGGAGAGGAATTTTGCCTTCTCGACGCTGCGAATGTCACATTGGGTGCTGGCGTGGAGTTCAATGGGCGGAATATCCAGTTCCATTACCCCCATATCCTGTACGATCAGCGCATCGACGCCAGCTTCATACAGGTCGGTAATCAGTCGCTGCGCCGGTTCCAGCTCATCATCGTGCAGAATCGTATTCAGCGTCACAAAGATTTTCGCCCCGTAGCGATGGGCGAAAGGCACCAGCCCGGCGATGTCGCTGAGGCTGTTGCTGGCGTTATGGCGTGCGCCGAAACCGGGTCCGCCGATATAAACCGCGTCTGCGCCGTGTAAAATCGCTTCACGGGCGATCCCGGCATCGCGGGCGGGGCTAAGAAGTTCAAGATGATGGTTGTGCAGGCGCATACGCTCGTCGTTATCCGTTATGGGGGGTCGAAATGGCGGCTATTGTAGTCAGAAGTAAGCACAGACGAAATCATTTTCCATCACCCGGGATGGGTGAATTTTCAGTTTCCGGCAAAACATTGAAGGAAAAGGTATTTCCCTCGCAAAACGGCTACGGTTACAGTCATCACGTATTCCGGATTTTCCTCGTCACGTTGTGAGTGGTTGCATTAATCATTTGATTGGCCGCAGGTTAAATGCCTGCGGCTTTTTCTTTGGGATAATGAATCAGCGAGTGAAAATGAGCCGTTTGCGCGCCGCTGTTACGATAGGCATGCGCCAGATCTCCGGCAAACCGCCGCCCTTCTCCGCTCGTTAGCGTCAGCCACTCCCCCTGCAGACACAGATCCAGCGCGCCGCTTATCACCACCACATGTTCAATCACGCCTTTCTCGTGCGGCGCGGATTCACTGAGCGCGCCGGGCGCGAGTGTAATCGAGAAATGATCGAAACGCAGTTCCGGGTCCCACGGGAAAATGGGCGTCACCACCATCGCCTGCTGCTGCGGGTCAAAGGCGATCGGCGCGGTCGATTCATCGGCCACGATAAACGCCGAGAACGGCACGTTCAGACCGGTGGCGATTTTCCACAAAGTGGCCACCGTCGGGCTGGATTCATTTCGCTCAACCTGCCCGAGCATCGCTTTTGATACCCCGGTCTCTTCCGCCAGTCGCGACAGACTCCAGCCGCGCTGCTGGCGCAGCGTTTTCAGGGTCGTCGCCAGATGTTGCGCAATATTCATACCACCTCCTGATATGCTCAGCGGAAATTATACGCGCATTGGTATGATTCTACAGGGAGTTTAGACGGAAAACGCACCTTGTCCGCTCCGGGACAAGGTTGATGGCCGCACACCAAGAGGAAAAAGATGATTGTACGCTATAACGCACGATGCTACATTTTACCGGATGCTATAACGCACAAGAGGTCACTATGCGCCCGTTTTCACTCCCTTTACCGACGCTGCTCGCCGGGTTTATCGCCGTGCTAGTGGGCTACGCCAGTTCGGCCGCCATTATCTGGCAAGCCGCTGCCAGCGCAGGAGCCAGCGCGACGCAGATCGCCGGCTGGATGACGGCCCTTGGGCTGGGGATGGGGATCAGCACGTTGGCCCTCACGCTCTGGCGCAAAGTGCCGATTCTCACCGCCTGGTCAACCCCCGGCGCGGCGCTGTTGGTCAGCGGGTTACAGGGCGTGACGCTCCACCAGGCGGTCGGCGTGTTTATCTTTGCGAATGGCTTAATGGTGCTCTGCGGGCTGACCGGCCTTTTTGCCCGGCTGATGAAAATTATCCCCCACTCGCTCGCAGCCGCCATGCTGGCAGGGATTTTACTGCGCTTCGGTTTGCAGGCCTTCGCCACCCTTGACGGCAATCTGCTACTGTGCGGCGGGATGCTGGTAGCCTGGCTGCTGTGTAAAGCGTTGTACCCGCGCTTTGCAGTGGTGGCGGCGCTGCTGGTCGGCGGCGCCATCGCCGTGTTCTCCGGCGATGTCGTCGGGACACACATCAGCCTCGCTTTTGTCGCCCCGGAATATATCGCGCCACAGTTTACCCCTTCGCTGTTGCTCAGCGTCGGCGTGCCCTTCTTTCTCGTCACCATGGCCTCGCAAAACGCCCCCGGGTTCGCCACGATGCAGGCTTCCGGCTACCAGGTGCCCGTGTCGCCGCTGATTATCGCCACCGCGGGTCTGGCGCTGTTACTGTCACCTTTTGGCGTCTACTCCATCTGTATTGCCGCCATTACCGCCGCCATCTGCCAAAGTCCAGAGGCCCATCCTGATCCGCAGCGACGCTGGTTGGCCGCCGCCGCTGCGGGCGGTTTTTATCTGCTGGCCGGTCTGTTCGGCGGGTCGATTACGTCGTTAATGTCCGCGTTGCCGACGGCGTGGATTCAGATGCTGGCCGGGCTGGCGCTGCTCGGGACGCTTGGCGGGAGTCTGTTTCAGGCGCTGAACCAGGAGAATGAACGCGACGCCGCAGTGGTGACGTTTCTGGTCACCGCCAGCGGCGTGACCTTAGCGGGGATCGGCTCGGCTTTCTGGGGACTGGCGCTCGGCGGGGTGAGTTTCGCCCTGCTGTCAGCGCTGCGCCGCCCGTAACTGCGAGGGCGTCAAACCGGTGGCGCTTTTCACCCGGTTGCTGAAATGGCTGGCGGAGCTGAAACCGCAGGCCATGGCGATATCGGTCAATGACCGGGTGCTGTGGCAAATAAGCGCCTGCGCTTTGACCATCCGCCGCTGCATCACATACTGGTGCGGCGCCATGCTCATTGACTGACGGAACATCCGCGCGAAGTGATATTCGCTGAGCGCCGCCTCCTGCGCCAGATCCGCCAGCGTCAGCGGCTGATCCAGGTTCTCCTCAATCCACGCCAGCAGATTGCGCAGAACGTGCGGCGCCAGGCCGCCGGAGACCGTGGGCAAACGCCACTGAACGTTCGAATAGTGCTGAATAAGATGGGTCAGCAGCAGCGTGCTGGCGGAACTTAGCGTCAGCTGATTAGCCTGCTGTTGCCAGTCGTAATCGAGTAAGAACTGACGATAGACGGCGGTGATTTTATCATCCTGGGAAAAGGTCTGTTCCTGCAGACTAAACGACGCCGGGCTGCGGTCCCAGATCTGCTCGCCGACCCGACGCAGATGATCGTCGGTACAGTACAGATGCACAAACGAGAGGTCGCCGCGAATATCCCAGGTGCTCTCCGCGCCCTTTGGCATCAGGCAAAAACGATCCGGGCCGCCGCCGTTTTTCCAGCCCTGCGGCGTTTTCTGATAACTTTCGTAACCATCGGCAACATACAGGCTCAGCGTATGATGGTCGCTGCGCACCGTGACCATATCGCGATTGTTATACCACGCCGCCAGTTGAATACCGGAGTTAAGCTCCACCGTCTCGCGCAAGACGGCTTTTTGTCGGCGTAAAGTTTCGAACGTCCCGTATGCCATAGCCTTCACACATCTGATTTCGTGAGTCCCTAGTCTATGAAGAGTCGACAGTGGATACCAGACCTCTGCGGTCATTCGGTAAAAATAAGCGCAAGAATTTGCAAGTCCAGGCCGCAAGGATGACAGCGGCGGCGTGCAAAAACCGCCACACTGCCTCCCTGGTGGACTTATGGGAGAGAAAAATTGAACGCAATACTGTACGGACTGGTGGTCGTTATCTGGGGAACGACATGGATTGCCATCTTTTTACAACAGGGGCCGGTCTCGGCGCCGGTCTCTATTTTCTGGCGTTTTGCGGTAGCCAGCGTCACGATGCTGGCGATTCTGCTGGTAACCCGTCGTCTGCGTCCGCTGGCGCTGCGCGATCATCTGTTCTGCGTGCTACAGGGCTGCTGCGTCTTCTGTTTCAACTTCTGGTGCTTTTATACCGCCGCCGCGCACATCAATACCGGCCTGGAATCAGTTATTTTCTCCATGGCGGTGCTGTTTAACGCCATCAACGGGTTTATTTTCTTCCGTCAGCAGCCGCCCGCTCGTTTCTGGCTTGCCGCCGCGCTCGGCCTTGTGGGAATCATCACGCTGTTCTGGGACGATCTGCTCAGCAACGGGCTCAACGCGTCCCTGCTGTGGGGAATTGCTCTCAGCGCACTGGGGACCTACGGTTTTTCCCTCGGCAATATGCTCAGTATGCGCCACCAGCGCCGTGGTCTGGAAACCCTGACCACCAATAGCTGGGCGATGCTGTACGGCACCCTGGTCATGGGGGCTATCGCTCTGCTGCGCGGCGATGATTTCACGCCCCAGTGGACGCTAAGCTATATGGGCGCGCTGTTGTACCTGGCGCTCTTTGGATCGGTGATTGCTTTCGGCGCCTACTTTACGCTGGTTGGGCGGATTGGCGCCGGCAAGGCCGCCTACAGTACCCTGCTGTTCCCGCTGGTGGCCCTGACGATTTCCACATTTTACGAAGGCTACGTCTGGCACAGCAATGCGGTTATCGGGCTGGCGCTAATTCTGCTGGGTAATCTGGTGATGTTTGCCCGTCCCGAGCAGTGGTTCCTGCGCCGCAGACTGGCTTAGCCCCGCCTGCTGGCATAAAAAAGGCGTCCTCCTGTAGGGCGCCTCTTGCGCTGTTGTGGGATTATCTCTGCGTCGGGTCACATTTCACGGCATCGATCGCCATGTCATCAATCACCTGTTTTAGGGTATCAATGGTCATCGGCGTATTTTCGTTAGCCAGTGATTTCCCCTCGCCCTTACGCACGACTTTGACCACCGGCTTATTGATCGCCGGGTCAATCAGCTCCCCTTCAAAGTAGAGACTGCTATCCATCGTCCGGTGCGCGGTCGCCATCTGCGTGCCTGCCACCACCATCGCGACCGGAACCACTTCATAGAATTGCAGCCCTTCTTTACTGGAATCCACGCCAGTGATTGCACCGCGGAAAATCAGGCTGCGCGGACCGGGTTTCTCCACCAGCGGTTTACGCTCAGCAATCGCCTGCCTCATCTGCTGGTTGGTGTAATTCAGAATATCGCGCAGCGCCTTTTCCCCGACCTGAGTCGAGGGTTTGGGAACCGGATAATAGGTGATCGGGTTATAGACAATATTGTCGTAGTTTTGCGGATTGTAATCCGCAGAGATCCAGCGCAGTTCTGGTTTACCCGATGCCGATGTCGTTTCCTTTAAGTTTGAATAGTCTTTTAAGAAACCAGAATATTTTTCCGGCGCGGCGATTTTAGAGGCACAACCCACGAGAGCTAACAGACCAGCAAATGCCGCCACTTTAAACATGAAATGAGTACGCGTGTGTGAATCCCTGTAAATACAGTTGTCAGCGCGAATTATAGCAAAATACCGGGATAAGTTTTGTGGCAAAAATGGGAACGTCAAAGGTTGGAAAGAATAAATCCGCCTCGACGGGCGGATTTACATTTGCGGTTTATTTTATATCGACCTGATAGAAGATATGCTTGCCAAACGGATCAATTTCGTAGTCGGAAACATCTTTGCGGACCGGTTCGAAAATAGTCGAATGGGCAATCATCACCGCCGGCATTTGGTCATGCATCATCTGCTGCGCCTGTTTATACAGCGCTTCGCGTTTTGGGAGATCGGTAATCGATTTTGCCTCGGCGATAATTTTATCAAATGGCTGATAGCACCATTTCGCCGAGTTAGAACCGCCGTTCGCCGACTGACAGGTAAATAACGGCCCGAAGAAGTTGTCCGGGTCGCCGGTCGCGGTAGTCCAGCCCATCAGCGCCGCCTGATGTTCACCATCTTTTACCCGCTTCAGATATTCCCCCCACTCGTAGGTGGTGATTTTGGTCTGCACGCCAATTTTGGCCCAGTCAGCCTGAATCATCTCGGCCATCCGTTTGGCGTTCGGGTTATAAGGACGCTGTACCGGCATCGCCCACAGATCGATCGTTAGCGGACCGCTAATGTCCGCCTCTTGCAGCAGCGCTTTCGCTTTTTGCGGATCGTAATCGTAATCTTTCAGCGCGCTGTCGGCGCTCCATACTCCCGGCGGCAGCAGGTTTTTCGCCTGCGTGCCGGTACCGTGAAATACCGCTTCAATAATCGCCGGTTTATTAATTGCCATCGCCAGAGCCTGACGCACTTTGACATTGTCCAGCGGCGGTTTTTGCGTATTAAAGGCAAGAAACCCGGTATTCAACCCCGCCTTGCTCAGCAGCGTAATGTTTTTATTCTCTTTCATCCTGGGTAAATCAGCCGGATTAGGGAATGGCATCACCTGGCATTCATTCTTTTCCAGTTTGGCATAACGCACTGAAGCATCTGGGGTAATGCTAAAAACCAGACGATCAATTTTTGCTTTCCCCTGCCAGTAGTCCGGAAAGGCAGTATAAAGAATGCGGGAGTCTTTCTGGTACTGCGCCAGATTAAAAGGACCCGTGCCAAGCGGATCGGTATCGACGCGCTGCGGGGTACCGGCTTTGAGCATCGCATCCGCATATTCCGCCGATAAAATAGAGGCAAAATACCACGCCAGGTCTGCGACAAACGGCGCTTCGGCGCGGGCCAACGTAAAGCGCACCGTATACTGATCAGGCTTATCAATCGCGGTAATTAACTGGCCAAACTCCAGGCTTTCAAAGTTAGAGTAGTTGCCGCTGGAGACGTTGTGATAAGGATGCTGCGGATCTTTTTGCCGCATAAAGGAGAAAATGACATCATCGGCATTAAAATCGCGGGTCGGCGTGAAATATTTATTACTTTGAAACTTCACCCCTTTACGTAAATGGAAGGTATAGACTTTTCCGTCATCGCTCACCTCCCAGCTTTCGGCAAGGCTCGGCTGCAATTCGGTGGTGCCCACCTTAAAATCAACCAGCCTGTTATAAACGGGTACCGCGCTGGCATCCACGCTGGTACCCGAGGTATAGAGCTGAGGATTGAAATTCTCCGGCGATCCTTCGGAGCAGTAAACCAGCGTTTTTGCACTCACGGCGGAACTCAACGTGAGCGCCGTTATTGTCAGAGCAAGCGTGGTAAGTTTGTGTTGCATAACGTTTTCCTTTTTAATTTGTCAGCTAATGAATAGCTTGTTGTTTTCCTGTCCATACATAACACTAAAGCCAGACTGCAAACACCTGAAAAAATAAATAAAGAAGGAATCACTATGTCATCTCCACTCGCCAGTCAATTGACCCAGCGTTTCTTCCGCTATCTCGCCATCAGCAGTCAGAGCGACCCACGCGCCACCACGCTGCCAACCACGCCGGGGCAACACGAAATGGCCCGCGAGCTTGCCGACGAATTACGGCGCCTCGGGCTGGACGATATCGTGATTGATGACCATGCTACCGTCACTGCGGTAAAAAGAGGTAACGTCCCCGGCGCACCGCGGATTGGCTTTATCACCCACATCGACACCGTGGACGTCGGACTGTCGCCGGATATTCATCCGCAAATTTTGCGTTTTACCGGCGATGATCTGTGTCTGAATCGTGAACAGCAGATCTGGCTGCGGGTCGCCGAGCATCCCGAGATTCTCGCCTACCGGGACGAAGAGATTATCTTCAGCGATGGCACCAGCGTGCTCGGCGCCGACAACAAATCGGCGGTCACGGTGGTAATGACGGTGCTGGAAAACCTGACGCCGCAACATCGCCACGGCGATATCGTGGTGGCCTTTGTCCCCGATGAAGAGGTGGGCCTGCGGGGGGCAAAAGCACTGGATCTCAGCCGTTTTGCCGTCGATTTCGCGTGGACTATCGACTGCTGTGAACTCGGCGAGATCGTCTATGAGAATTTTAATGCCGCGGCGGCGGAGATTCGCTTCACCGGCGTGACCGCTCATCCAATGTCAGCCAAAGGCGTACTGGTCAATCCGCTACTGATGGCGGCGGATTACATCAGCCATTTCGATCGCCTGCAGACGCCAGAACACACCGACGGACGCGAAGGTTATGTCTGGTTTAACGGCATTCAAGGCGATCAGAACAGTACCCTGCTGCAGGCCAGCATTCGCGATTTCGACAGCGAGAGCTTTTTACGCCGCAAACGGCAGATTGGCGAGGTCGCTGAAAAAATTGCCACACAATACCCGACGGCCAGCGTCGAATTTTCAATTAGCGACACCTACAGCAACATCAGCAATGCCATCGGCGACGATCGTCGGGCCATTGACCTGATGTTCGAAGCCATGGAGCGCATTGGCGTGACGCCAAAACCTACGCCGATGCGCGGTGGCACCGATGGTGCGGCGCTCTCGGCAAAAGGCCTGCTGACGCCCAACTTCTTCACCGGCGCGCACAACTTTCACTCGAAATTTGAGTTTTTGCCGCTGCGCGCCTTTGAAGCGTCGTACCACACCGCGTTGCAGCTCTGCCTGCTGGCGGCCCGTTAAACCGGTTTTTGCGCCAGCATAGTGGCAAAACGCAGTTTGATGCGGTTGCCACTGGCATCAGTGCGATGCAACTCGCCCACCTCTTCGTTGTACCTGAGGAACGACCAATCGGCGTAGTAGCGCCGCAGTTCCTCAGGTTTAAAGGCAAACGGGAAACCCACGGTGCAGGGATAATCTTCGGTGTCCATTGCCGCTACGATCAGGTTGTAGCCGCCCGGTCTGGTGCAACGCTGCATGTTGGCGATAAGCCCCGGAATGGTTTTCGCGTCAAGGAACATCAGTACCACGGTGGAGAGAATAAAGTCATATTCACCGTCGAAGCTTAAGCTGTTCAGATCCTTAACTGCGACCTGCAGACTGGTCAGCGCTTCCTGGGCGCCAATACTTTCCAGATTCTTGATACTCAACGGGTTTTTATCCCACGCCGTCACCTCAAAGCCGTTTGCTGCCAGATAGAGGCTATTGCGCCCGTTACCACACCCCAGATCCAGCGCCGTTCCCGGCGGCACCTGGGTTGCGGCATAGAGCACTTCCGAGTGGGTACGGGTCAGTCCGTATTTATCAGTAAAGTAGTTTTCGTCACGGATAGTCATGATGAGTCCTTAGTGTTTAATAATGTTGTCCTGTCGACGCGAATCAGAAATTTCCCCCACATCAGCAGCAGAAATGTGCGTAGCACCAGCAGTCCAATAAGCAGATTGGTAAAGATAAATCGCAGGATTGATAAGCAATGGAAAAAGCCGTTCGGCTGGCTGTGTCCGAGATGCCGCCTGGTGCTGGCCAATGCGGAAATCCCAGCCCGGCGTCTTTAAACCGAGCGCCCCGCAGACCCACGCCGGTAAATTCAGGGCCTGTTGTTCAAGCCGTTTTTTATTCATTTTATTTATTTTTTTCAATTTACCTTTAAGTTGCATTTTAAAAGAGCCTTATACAACGTGCTACGGAGATTTTTGCTATGTTTGTGTTAACCAAAAGTAAAATGATGCCTTGATAAGAGAAGCCTTGATGAACAAATATCGTCTCAGCGACAAGGTTCGCCTGTTTCACTATGAAGAGGACGGAATTAGGCATAGCGTAAATCTGCGGCAAATTGTGGCCCTGCGCGATTTCGCCGATGTGCAGGCCGGTAGCGAAGGCGGATGGCTGGACGATGAAACGGCGCTCAGTCAGGCGGGCAACTGCTGGATCTACGACCCCAACAGCGCGGTGTTTGCCGGTGCGCGGATTGAAGGCAACGCGCGTCTGACGGGAACCTGCGTCGTCAGCCACTCCGCTATTATCCGCGACGATGCATGGATCGACTCCGCTACCATCAGCCATTACGCCCTAATTTGTGACAATGTCACGCTTCAGGACTCCCGCGTTCGCGGCTTCTGCCGTCTCGCTGACCGGGCGCGTATTCTCCCCCACTGCCTGATTATCGCCGCCCAGGGACTGACCGCCGACCGCGACAAGTTTCTGCAAATCTACCAGCGGGCGACGGTCAGCGCTTCGCGCATCGTCCATCAAGTACAGATTTACGGTGACGCCTTCGTCGACCACGCTTTCGTTGAACACCGGGCGGAAATCTTTGACTATGCCCGTCTGGAAGGCAACGAAGAAAACGATGTCTGGGTTTGCGATAACGCCAGAGTCTATGACCATGCGCGCCTTATCGCCGGGCGCGCTGAGGATGCGATACCGACGTTACGCTACAGTGCACAGGTGGCAGAGAACGCCGTGGTCGAGGGGAACTGCGTGCTCAAACATCGGGTGATGGTCGGCGGCCAGGCCCGACTGTGCGGCGGGCCAATCCTGCTGGATGACGACGTGCTGGTGCAGGGGAATGCCTATATCAGTGGCGATGTGGTGATCGAACATCGGGTTGAAATTACCGATAACGCGCGAATTGAAGCGCTTAACGGCGAGGCGATTCATCTGCGTGGCCGTAAGGTGATCAACGGCGCGCAGCATATTACCCGCACGCCGTTACTGGGGGCGCTGTAGCCCTATCCTGGCTGAGGCGCTACGCCGCACGCCGGGAAACCGAAGCATCAGGGCGCGGGGCTATCGATAATCCGCCCGTAGATATTCTGATCGTCATAAGCACCGTTCAGATACTCGGCCTGTTGCAGACAGCCTTCGAGGGTAAAGCCATTGCGCAGCGCCACCTGGTTGCTCTTATGGTTAGCCACCCGGCATTTTATAACGAAGCGCCGGACTTCGCCGCGGCGCGCGTAGTAGTGCATAAACGCCTGTAGCGCCTGGGAAAGCAGCCCTTGCCCCTGGTGATGTTCATCAATCCAGTAGCCGATGTAGCCGGTTTTATTCAGCGGTTCAATCTGGTTGAACGACAGCACGCCCACCATCTCATCGCGCAAAAACAGGAAAAACATTTTGGCATAGCCGCGCTGGTGCAGCATGACGTTCCCCTGTACATGGCGACGGGTCTCATCTTCACTGGCGACCGAGGCGGGCCAGCTAAGCGAATGCTGTAGCCAGTGTTTATTCTTCTCCACCAGTTGGTGTAACTCGGTCACGTAGCGCTCTTCCACCGCGCGAAGCGTCAGCTGGCCGGTCACCGGGATCGTTTCAGGAACGGGAATATCTTCTACGGACATGGCTATCTCTCACTGCAGGCAAACCCGTCCACGGCATGCGGACGGGCAATCACGACGGTTACTTCATGACCCGGTCATCAACGTAGTTGCGTTTATCCGCAGCCGGCGGGAAATACTGGTACAGCCACGTCTCACTGATGGCCTCGCTCTGGCAGCGCAGGAACATGCGCATTTCCACCGGGTCGGTGGAATCGTTGGTCGGGTACCAGTCAAACTGGATGCGATAGCCGTCGAACGGTTCAACGTACAGAATCTCAATCTGCTTCGCTTCGCCGTTAGACAGGGTAATCACTGGCTCAATGCCTTTTGGCGCAGCGGCCTTCAGGTCCCCACCGACGAAATCAATGGCAAAACGGCGCGCCCATTTGTCCGGGTAGTGTTCGCCTGGCGCCCACCCTTCCGGGAAACCGCCCATCCCGGTACGGGTGGCCATCACGCGCGCCAGCGGCGAACGCACCGGTGGCTGCGCGCTCCAGTACAGGCGATAGCTAAAGTCCAGCTCATCACCGGCCTTGATCGCTTTTTCCGGCTGCCAGAAGCAGACGATGTTATCCAGCGTCTCACCGGTGGTGGGGATCTCCATCAGGCTGACGGCCCCTTTGCCCCACTGATTACGCGGCTCGACCCACAGGCTCGGGCGCTTGTTGTACCAGCCCATGATATCCTGGTAATGGCTGAAATCGCGGTCAAGCTGCAGCAGACCAAAGCCGCGCGGATTCTTATCCTGGAAGGCGTTGAACTGCAGTTTTTGCGGGTTGTTCAGCGGACGGCAGATCCACTCACCGTTGCCGAGCCACATGGCGAGACGGTCGGAGTCGTGAATTTGCGGGTGGATGGTGTCGCACATCCGACGCTCGTTGTTGCCGCAGCTGAACATACTGGTCATCGGCGCGATGCCCAGCTGTTTGATATCTTTGCGGGCGTAGATGTGGTTTTCCACATCCATAATCACCTGCGTCTCCTGGCAGTTAATGACAAATTTATAGGCACCGGTGACGCTCGGGCTGTCGAGCAGCGCATAGACGGTAAAGACCGTTGCGCCCGGCTTAACCGTCTCAAACCAGAACGAGGTAAAGTCCGGGAACTCTTCCGGGGTATCGGTAAAAGTATCGACCGCCAGACCACGAGCGGAGAGACCGTACTGATAGGTACTGTCTACCGCGCGGAAATAGCTCGCACCGAGGAAAGCGACGATATCGCGGCGCGCCAGCTCCGGCGCTTTAAACACGCGGAAACCGGCAAAACCGAGGTCGGTTTGCCCTACCAGCTGTTTGGTGTCCACGCCGGCGTTGTTGTAGTTAAACAGTTCCGGGCGGAAGTGAATCTCCCGCGCCTGCTGGGTTTGCGAATCCAGCGAGAACATACGCACGCGGCGGCGAAAACCCATACCGACGTGGAAAAACTGGATGTCCAGCTTGCGGTCGTCAATGTTATTCCACAGCGAATGTCCCGCATCATACTGAATGCTGTTGTAGGCCTGCGGAGTCAGATTGGCCAGTGTTGGCGGCAGATCGCGCGGGGCGCCCCCCCACGGCTGACGCGAGAGATCGTGGGCCATCGATTGCAAAACGGTAAAGTCAAAACGGCGCGTCATCCCATCAGCAATGCCCGATTCCTCGGCAAGCGCGGCGTTAGAAAAAAGTGAAGCGACTCCTGACGTTCCGCATACGGCGGCAACAGCCATGGAAGATTTGAGAAAACGTCTGCGATTCATGCCTGAGAAAGCGTCCTTCTGTTATGCCAATTGGTACG
>NZ_JBCNNS010000118.1:0-13673 GCF_039594335.1 Raoultella sp. | reverse complement strand
TAAGGGGTCAAACATGGCTGAAGTGTCCCGTAAGCCAGGGCTGGATATCAGGCGTTGCCTGATCGACAGCCTCCTGGCCGGATTGTGTGCGCTGATCGTATTTGGCCCGATCGTGGGCATTGTGCTTAAAGGTTACAGTTACACTCTGTCAACCCCGCGAGTGTTGGTGCTGGTTGGCATCGTGATGATCGGGAGACTGCTGCTCAGTCTGATACTGCAAAGTCGCAGCGGTCGCCAGTTCTTCGCTCGCTTTGAAGGAACGAATGATGGCGTATACGTGAGACCCGTCGGTTATCGATCTCGGCTGCGCTGGGTCATTCCGCTGCTGGTAGTCCTCGCAATCCTGTTCCCGATCATCGCAACAAAATATCTGCTGACGGTGGCGATTCTCGGGCTGATTTATGTGCTGCTGGGACTGGGGCTGAATATTGTGGTCGGTCTGGCGGGCCTGCTCGATCTGGGCTATGTGGCCTTTTATGCCATTGGCGCCTACGGCCTGGCGCTGGGTTATCAGTATCTGGGACTGGGCTTCTGGGCAATGCTGCCGATAGGCGCCATTATGGCGGCGCTGGCAGGTGCGCTGCTGGGATTTCCGGTGCTGCGAATGCATGGTGACTACCTGGCGATTGTCACTCTCGGGTTTGGTGAAATTATCCGCCTGGTGCTGAATAACTGGGTCAGTTTTACCGGGGGACCGAATGGGGTTTCCGTCCCGGCGCCGACGCTGTTCGGTCTCGAGTTTGGCCGGCGGGCCAAAGACGGCGGGGTGCCCATCCACGAGTTTCTGCACATCAGCTATAACCCCAACCTCAAATTTATCTTTATCTACGCCGTGCTTTGCCTGGTGGTCCTGCTGGTGCTGTTTATTAAGCACCGACTGACGCGGATGCCTGTCGGGCGTGCATGGGAGGCGCTGCGTGAAGATGAGATCGCCTGTCGGGCCATGGGGCTGAACCATGTGCTGGTGAAGCTTTCGGCGTTTATGCTGGGGGCGTCTACGGCCGGGATTGCTGGCGTCTTTTTTGCCACCTATCAAGGGTTTGTTAACCCGACCTCGTTTACCTTTTTTGAGTCGGCGCTGATTCTGGCGATCGTGGTACTGGGCGGGATGGGCTCGACGCTGGGCGTGGTGCTGGCCGCGTTTGTCCTGACGGTGGCGCCGGAACTGCTCCGCGGGTTCGACGAATATCGGGTGCTGCTGTTTGGCGTATTGATGGTGCTGATGATGATCTGGCGGCCACGTGGGCTGGTGCGTACCAGTCGTACGGGGGTGGAGATACGTAAGGGAGTGGCGCCATGAAGGATAATATTTTGCAGGTCGAGCATCTGATGATGCATTTTGGCGGTATTAAAGCGCTCAATGATGTCAATCTTGCGGTTAAAAGAGGGTCGATTACCGCGCTGATTGGCCCGAATGGCGCGGGCAAAACCACGGTGTTTAACTGCCTGACCGGGTTTTATCGTGCGACCGGCGGGACGATCAGGCTGCATGCCCGATCACGGATGACCGACGTGATTCAGGTGCTGGGACAAAAGCTTCATCCGACGGATTTTCTCCATCCAGCCGCGCTGGGATCGCGGCTCTATTACAAAATGTTCGGTGGGACGCATTTGGTTAACCGGGCGGGGCTGGCGCGAACCTTCCAGAATATTCGGCTGTTTCGTGAGATGTCGGTGATTGAAAATTTGCTGGTGGCCCAGCATATGCAGGTAAATCGCAATTTACTCGCCGGGATCTTCAATACCCGTGGGTATCGCGCTGCCGAAAGCCGGGCGCTGGATCGGGCCTTCTACTGGCTGGAGGTTGTCGGTATGGAGGATTGCGCTAACCTGCTGGCGGGAACGCTCTCCTACGGGCAGCAACGGCGGCTGGAGATTGCCCGCGCGATGTGTACCGGGCCCGAGATGATCTGTCTGGACGAACCGGCGGCGGGGCTGAATCCCGTGGAGACTCAGGCGCTGAGTCAGATTATCCGCTTCCTGCGCCTGTATCACGGCGTGACCGTATTATTGATTGAACACGACATGGGGATGGTGATGGAGATTTCCGATCACGTTATCGTGCTCGATCACGGCGATGTGATCGCCCGCGGTGAACCGAAGGAGATTCAGTCGAATACCAGTGTGATCGCGGCCTATCTGGGAACGGATGAAGAGGAGCTTGCCGAATGAGCCAACCGTTGCTTGAATTTCGTCAGGTTGATGTGTTCTACGGTCAGATCCAGGCGTTGAAACAGGTCTCCTTAACGGTTAATGAAGGGGAGACGGTGGCGCTGATCGGCGCCAACGGCGCCGGGAAGTCCACGCTGTTAATGTCCATTTTTGGCCAACCGTGCATCGCCGAAGGACAGATTCGCTATCGCGGCGAGGATATCAGCCGACGGTCCACCCATTTTATTGCCAGTCACGGCATCGCCCAGGCACCGGAAGGGCGACGGATTTTTGCCGATATGACGGTGGAGGAAAACCTGCTGATGGGGACGATTCCTGTGGGCAGCCGCTATCAGAATGAGGATAAAGCGCGAATGTATCAGCTTTTTCCTCGTCTTGAGGAGCGACGGACACAGCGTGCCATGACCTTATCGGGAGGCGAGCAGCAGATGCTGGCGATTGCCCGGGCATTGATGAGCCGACCGAAACTGCTACTGCTGGATGAGCCCAGTCTTGGACTGGCGCCGCTGGTGGTCAAACAGATATTCCAGATCCTGCGTGAGCTGACGCAGCAGGGCATGACGTTGTTTCTGGTGGAGCAAAATGCGCATCATGCGCTGAAGTTGTCCGACCGCGCCTACGTAATGGTGAATGGTCAGATTCAATTAACCGGAACAGGCAGGGAACTGTTGAACAACCCTGAAGTGAGAAATGCCTATCTTGGTGTGACCTGATAAGTGACAGCGTCACTAACTCCGGACATTAAAACAGACAACCAATCCCCCATCCGCCGGCGATTTCCCGTCGGCGTTTGCGTTTCTCGTCAGGGCAAGCTGCTGATTTCTTCAGGATAAAGGCGATAAACGAGCTGGCCTTTCTTCTGCGGATGCGGGCATACTGAATGACCTTTACCTGGCCAGTGCGCTACCGACGTCGCCGGGACGCAATGCAGGTGCGAAATTAACACGGGAGAAATGGAATGAACTTACCGGTTGTTGCCGTTATTGGGCTCGGTGCTATGGGGCATGCTTTTGCCAGCAATCTGTTAAAAAAAGGCTTCACCGTTCATGGCTGGAATCGTACTCCTGAGCGGGGTGAGAATTTGATGGCCAGCGGATTGATTCGTCATGCGACGCCGCAACAGGCCGTGGCGTCGGCGGAGGTGATTCTGTCGGTTCTGACCGATGGTGAAGCGACCCTGAATGCGATCCGCGAGGTAGCTCCGGTTTGCCAGCAAGATGCTGTTTTTTGCCAGATGGGGACGATTGGCGTCGAACAAACACAGGTGGCGGTCGATCTGCTGGCCTCGCTTCGTCCATCGATGGTCTACCTCGATGCGCCGGTGTCGGGAACGAAAAAACCGGCGGAAAATGCCCAAATTCTGGTGCTGGCCAGCGGGGATCGTCAGCGAGGCGCGAAGGCCGAGAGCGTCTTTGAGGCGATAGCGCGCGGCACACAATGGTTTGGCGACGTCGGCAACAGTCAGAAAATGAAGCTGGTACTGAACGCCTGGCTGATCACTATGATGGAAGGCGTGGCAGAAAGTACGTTACTGGCGGCGAAATTAGGCTTTACTCCCGAGCAGTTCTGGGGGGCGCTTGACGGTGGCCCGCTGGCGGCGCCGTATGTGAAAGCCAAGCTGGAGATGATCGCGGCGAATGATTTTGCGCCGCAAATGCAGCTCAGCCATGCGCTGAAAGATGCGCGACTGGCGCTTGAAGCGGCGGAAGAGACCCAGTTGCCGATTCTGGCCACCATCGCCGACTGTTGGGATGACGCCGCCGAAGAGGGGTTTGCCGATCGTGACCTGGCATCGGTGTATGCCTGGCTGGCGGGACGGTCGACAAACGAGCAGTAATGCAAAATGAGCAGGGGGCCTGCGTGAATTCTTATACATTCCCCGGCCGGCTGAAAGCATAGAATTCACGTAGCGCACGCATTTTTCATGAATAAAAACCCGAAATACATCGGGTTTTTAGTGTGTGGCAGTACGGACACTACAGCCCATTCAGCCAGCATTGCTCATATGGCGATGTGCATCGACCATGGCCTGATGTGGGCCAGACTGACCGTTGTTCATGAACGCATGGGCAACAGCTGCTCTTTCATGTTCATTCATCGTCGCAAACGAAGTTGCAGGGTGGGAAGCGGCGTTAACGGTGTTCATTCCCATCATCTTCTGGTGACTTTCCGCCATGTTCATGTGTGCATCCGCTGAACCGTTATTCATGGTTTCATGGGCAAGAATGGCTTGTTGATGCTGATCCATACCGGCCATCCGAGGGGCTACCCCGTGGATCGTGGCGGCAACAGCAGCAGACTGTATTTGATGGGCCGGAGCCTGTGCATTATTGACACGCTCATGGATATTCACTGTTTCAGTGGCCCAGGTTGTAGATATTAAACTAAAACCTAGCACAGATGCTAATACGATATTTTTCATGTTCATTCTCCATTCGTTAATTAGTAATGTCCGGTAATTGTCGTCAATGCTTTCAGTTGCGTTCACTGATAAATTGAAGAATTTTTCCGCACTGTCGGCTGTATATTCCTCTCATAGAACGGTATGGATATTTCGTATTGATGAGGTAATACAGCGTTCCTGATAAGTTGCACTAATTATATCGAATGGCTTCTGTTTCCCCCATGACAGCCTGATGACATCGTGGTCATTTTATTCATGCAAGTCAGTGTTGAGTTGTTGGGTTAATTTTTCCCAGCCTTGGCACTGATAATATAAAACGTGTCGAATGCACATCTGATTCCACCTGAACTTTTCCGTGATGTGCTTCCACGATTGATTTCACAATAGCAAGACCGATACCGCTGCCTTCGCCTTTTCGTTGCCTCGATGGATCCACCCGATAAAAGCGATCGAATAGCCTTGGCAAATGTTCTTCAGGGATGGGTTTTCCCGGATTTTCAATGATAAGCTCAAAATAGCTTGCCAGCTTCCTGATCGTGACAGTCACTGCCTGACCTTCCGGTGTATAACGCAGGGCATTGGATAACAGATTATTAATGGCTCTTCTGAACATCTGGGAATCGCCTTCTACCAGGCAGGGCATCCCGTTAAATTTCAACGTGATGTTACGTTCTTCCGCCCATGCTTCAAAGAAATCGAAGACTTTAATCACCTCCACACTCAAATCAAACATGGTCCGCTCAGGGATCAACTGGTTATTATCTGCCTGCGCCAGGAAAAGCATATCGCTGACCATTTTGGTCATCCGATTATACTCTTCAAGGTTTGAGTACAAGACATCCTCAAGCTCCTTCTGCGTCCGGTCCTGGCTCAGCGCAATTTCAGTTTGCGTCATCAGATTGGTGATGGGGGTTCTGATCTCGTGTGCGATATCGGCAGAAAAATTGGCCTGCCGTGTAAAGACATCTTCAATTTTCTCAATCATGTGATTAAAAGAGATGACCAACTGCTCTAGCTCAATGGGAACACGGGTTGGTTCCAGCCTCGCATCGAGATTCTCAGAGGTGATGTTTTTAATGGAATTACTGACGTTACGTAGGGGCTGATGCCCCTGGCGAACCGCGATTCGAATGATAAGAATAATCAGCAGGCTTACCACCACGGCAATCGCAATCAGATTCTTTTTCAGCGCATCAAGATAGTGAAGATGGAAATTAATGGAGAGGCCGATCAACATGACATAGTTCTGCGCTTTTCCCTGAAATATCGCCGTCCCGGAAGACGCGATTATCCGGTATGTTTCCATTTTCATATCAGCAACGGAGCGCATTGGCCGAGCAGAATCCTCTACCGTCCACAGAAAAACATCCCTTGCCCGGAGGTGATCACTAAAATGAGCGGTATTTACCGCCGGGCGTAATGCCGCGCCCTGCGCCGAGTTGAATAACACCTTTTCCTGCGGATCCAGAAGCAGAACCGCAACGTTGCGGTAACTGGCAATCGACTCCTTTATTTTGCTTATCTTTTTCTCATCCGGGTCTGCCGGTGACTGCAGTATACGGTTCATCGTGGCGCTGATTTGTTGCAGGTCACTGACATCCTGCTCGGCGAAATGATTTTCAACGGAATTCAGCGTGAACCAGGTAAACGCAAGAAAAGCCAGGATTGTGGACAGGCTGATAAAAAAGGTCAGCCTCAGGGCGAGGGAGAAAGGGCGCCTTGAAGGCTTGCTATGCATCCGGGACCTCCAGCATATAGCCAACGCCGCGAACCGTCTGGATCAGTTTCGGCTCGTAATCATTGTCTATTTTTGCGCGAAGCCGCTTAACCGCAACGTCAATTGCGTTGGTATCACTGTCAAAATTCATGTCCCACACCTGGGAAGCAATCAGGGAGCGGGGCAGGACTTCTCCCTGATGACGAATGAAAAACTCCAGTAGACTAAACTCTTTACTGGTGAGCACAATGCGGTTTCCGGCGCGACTGACCTTTCTTGATACGAGATCAATCATGAGGTCAGCCACCTTAAACTGGCTTTCCGTGATCAGTGTATTCCCCCGTCGCAACAAGGTTCGTACCCGCGCGAGTAGTTCAGCAAACGCAAAAGGTTTAACCAGGTAATCATCTGCGCCCAGCTCAAGTCCTTTGACCCGGTGTTCAATCGTGCCGAGAGCTGTCAGCAACAATACCGGCATCCCCTTTCCGGCAGTGCGGAGCATACGGAGGATATCCCAGCCGTTCACGTCAGGCAGCATAATATCCAGGATCACTAAATCATACTCGGCAGTCATGGCGAGATGATAACCCGTCAGACCATTATCAACGTGATCGACGATGAACCCAGCTTCAGTCAACCCTTTGCTGAGGTACTCACCTGTTTTAATTTCGTCTTCAACGATCAGTATTTTCATTTTGCTCCCCGGCTGGCTTCTGATGACATTCTATTGCGCCCACCACTGTTATCAACGAATTACCGTTAAAATGACAACATTGTCATTATCCTGTCACCCGGTAAACAGAGAACGCTCTGTAAAGTAACCCCATCAATATTCGGACTTCATTTGAACCATTCACCCGGTTTGCCTGAACGAGAAGCGTTATGTTCAAATTAAAACTACTCAGCATCAGCACAATATTCATCCTGGCAGGTTGCGTGTCTCTGGCACCTGAATATCAGCGGCCAGCAGCGCCGGTACCTGAGCTGTTCTCTCAGTCCCGCAATCGCCTGACACCCGCGGTGAATGGATATCAGGACACCGGATGGCGTAATTTTTTTGTTGACCCGCAGGTGACCCGGTTGATCACCGAAGCCCTGAATAATAACCGCGATTTAAGAATGGCCACCCTGAAGGTCGAAGAGGCCCGTGCGCAGTTCAATGTGACGGATGCCGATCGCTATCCCCAGTTGAATGGATCGTCAGGAATCACTTACAGCGGCGGGCTGAAAGGTGACAAACCGACCACTCAGGCGTACGACGCAGGTCTGGTGCTCAGCTATGAGCTCGATTTTTTCGGCAAGCTCAGGAACATGAGTGAGTCTGACAGACAGAACTATTTTGCCAGTGAAGAAGCCCGTCGTGCCGTACACATTCTGCTGGTTTCCAGGGTGTCGCAGAGTTACTACAGTCAGCAGCTGGCGTATGAACAACTCCGCATCGCAAGGGAAACGCTGAAAAATTATGAGCAGTCCTATGCTTTCGTTGAACAACAACTGGTGACCGGTAGTACGAATGTTCTGGCGCTTGAACAGGCCCGAGGGCAAATAGCAAGTACCCGCGCAGAGATAGCCAAAAGAGAAGGCGATCTGGCCCAGGCAAATAATGCCCTGCAGCTGGTTTTGGGAACGTATCGCGCGCTTCCCTCAGAAAAAGGGATGAACGACCGTGATATTACGCCCGTAAAACTGCCGCCGAACCTGTCCTCACAAATTCTGCTGCAGCGCCCGGATATTATGGAAGCGGAATATCAGCTGAAAGCAGCTGACGCCAGTATCGGTGCAGCACGTGCGGCTTTTTTCCCGTCGATTACCCTGACCAGCGATCTTTCGGCAAGCAGTACCGAGCTATCCAGTCTCTTCACACCAGTGAGTGGAATGTGGAATTTTATCCCTAAAATTGACATTCCCATCTTTAATGCCGGCAGGAATAAAGCCAATCTGAAACTGGCTGAAATTCGTCAGCAGCAGTCGGTGGTTAATTATGAACAAAAAATTCAGTCAGCATTTAAGGACGTTGCCGACTCACTTGCGCTGCGAGACAGTCTTAGCCAGCAAATTGACGCTCAGCGGCGTTATCTTGACTCGCTACAGATAACTCTCCAGCGAGCCAGGGGATTATATTCCAGCGGTGCCGTCAGTTATATCGAAGTACTTGATGCAGAACGCTCACTGTTCACAACGCAGCAAGCCATTCTCGACCTTATCTATTCCCGACAGATTAATGAAATTAATCTGTTCACTGCACTGGGTGGCGGTTGGGTAGAGTAAATAATATTTAATTAATCAATCAGGAAATTAAAAATGCGTAATTCACTTAAAGCGGTTGTATTCAGTGCTCTCTCCATCATGTTTTCTGCTGGTCTTCATGCTGAAGAACATCAGCACGGCACAATGAATGTTGCTGGTGACGCCTCATCGCAGCAGGTCATCAATGGGACGGGTGTCGTAAAAGAGATAGATCTTGATAATAAAAAGATCACCATTGCCCATGAAGCTATTCCTGCGGTCGGCTGGCCTGCAATGACTATGCGTTTCACATTTGTTCAAGCCGACGTAAACATTGCCACACTGAAAACAGGCAGCCACGTTGATTTTTCATTTGTCCAGCAGGGCAATATCTCTTTACTCAAAAATATTAAAATTACGCAATCCTGATTGACAGTCTGGAGCGAATATACCCTGTGCGCCTAAATATTCACCAAATCAGCTCTGTGAATTCATCCTCTGGCGCACATGCCAGGAGTTTTGATTTTTTTGCGGGAAATTGTATGGCTTCTTTAAAGATAAAATATGCTGCAATAATTATCAGCAGCCTCATCGCCGGAGGGCTGATATCTGTTACTGCCTGGCAGTATATAAACGCAGCACAAAATACAGTAAAAACGTCACCGCAGAGAAAGGTGCTTTTCTGGTATGACCCAATGAAACCGGATACTAAATTTGATAAACCCGGCAAATCTCCCTTTATGGATATGGACCTGGTGCCTAAATATGCTGATGAAAGCGACGAAAAAAACAGTGCCGGCATACGTATTGATCCCACGCAGATCCAGAACCTTGGACTAAAAACACAAAAAGTCACACGCGGAATGCTGAGTTATTCCCAGACGATCCCGGCCAACGTCAGTTATAACGAATATCAGTTTGTCATTGTACAAGCGCGCTCTGACGGATTCGTCGAGAAAGTGTATCCACTGACGATTGGCGATCATGTGAAGAAAGGGACGTCGCTTATCGATATCACCATCCCGGATTGGGTGGAAGCACAAAGTGAGTTCCTTCTGTTATCCGCTACCGGGGGGACGCCCACGCAAATTAAGGGCGTCCTGGAACGGCTTCGTTTGGCTGGCATGCCGGAAGAGGATATCCAGAGGCTACGTTCAACCCGCAGCATCCAGACCCGATTTACCATTAAGGCACCTATAGATGGTGTTATTACTGCGTTTGACCTACGTAGCGGAATGAATATATCGAAGGATAAAGTGGTGGCGCAGATACAGGGGATGGATCCGGTCTGGATCAGTGCAGCGGTCCCGGAATCCATCGCCTATTTGCTGAAAGACACGTCACAGTTTGAAATTTCGGTGCCGGCTTATCCGGATAAAATGTTCCATGTCGAAAAATGGAACATTCTTCCCAGCGCGGATCAAACTACCCGCACGTTGCAGATTCGTCTGCAGGTAACTAACAAGGATGAACTGCTGAAACCTGGCATGAATGCCTACCTGAAACTCAATACCCAAAGCCAGGAAATGCTGTTAATACCGAGCCAGGCGGTGATAGATACCGGCAAGGAACAGCGCGTGATTACTGTCGATGATCAAGGGCGGTTTATCCCGAAAAGTATCCAGGTTCTGCATGAGTCACAGCAACAGTCTGGTATTGGCGCGGGTCTTAATGAAGGGGATACCGTGGTGGTCAGTGGTCTATTCCTGATTGACTCCGAAGCCAATATTACCGGCGCTCTGGAGCGTATGCGCCATTCTGAAAAAAGGGATGGCACGATGCCGACAATGTCTGACAACCCTGCAGATATGCATTCGGGTCATTGAGGAGAAGACAATGATTGAATGGATTATCCGGCGGGCAGTCGCCAACCGTTTTCTGGTCATGATGGGAGCCCTGTTTCTCAGCATCTGGGGAACCTGGACTATCATCAATACACCTGTGGATGCGTTGCCCGATCTGTCTGATGTGCAGGTCATTATTAAAACCAGCTATCCCGGCCAGGCACCGCAAATTGTTGAAAATCAGGTCACCTATCCGCTCACCACCACCATGCTGTCGGTACCTGGTGCAAAAACCGTACGCGGTTTTTCCCAGTTCGGTGATTCCTATGTGTATGTCATTTTTGAAGATGGAACCGACCTGTACTGGGCGCGCTCCCGCGTGCTGGAATACCTTAATCAGGTTCAGGGGAAACTGCCTGCCGGTGTGAGCTCTGAAATTGGCCCTGATGCCACGGGCGTGGGCTGGATATTTGAATATGCTCTTGTTGATCGCAGCGGCAAACACGATCTTTCGGAACTGCGTTCTCTGCAGGACTGGTTCCTGAAATATGAGCTGAAAACCATCCCGAATGTTGCCGAAGTGGCATCAGTTGGCGGCGTGGTGAAGCAGTATCAGATCCAGGTAAATCCGATAAAACTGTCGCAGTACGACGTCAGTCTGCCCGAAGTGAAACAGGCTCTTGAATCCTCTAACCAGGAAGCCGGTGGTTCATCCGTTGAGATTGCAGAATCAGAGTACATGGTGCGTGCTAGCGGTTACCTTCAGTCCATTGATGATTTCAAAAATATCGTACTGAAAACCGGCGCAAACGGAGTACCGATTTATCTGCGTGATGTTGCGCGCATACAAACAGGTCCGGAAATGCGGCGCGGTATTGCAGAGCTTAACGGTCAGGGAGAAGTCGCCGGTGGCGTTGTGATCCTGCGCTCGGGAAAAAATGCGCGCGACGTTATCACTGCGGTGAAAGATAAACTGGAGACGCTGAAGGCCAGCCTGCCTGAAGGTGTCGAGATCGTAACGACCTACGATCGCAGCCAGTTAATCGACCGTGCCATTGACAACCTCAGCCACAAGCTCCTTGAAGAGTTTATTGTTGTAGCCATCGTCTGTGCGGTGTTCCTCTGGCATGTTCGTTCTGCTCTGGTGGCGATTATTTCTCTGCCACTGGGTCTCTGTATCGCCTTTATCGTCATGCATTTCCAGGGGCTGAATGCCAATATTATGTCGTTGGGAGGAATTGCGATAGCCGTTGGTGCGATGGTGGATGCCGCGATCGTCATGATTGAAAACGCGCATAAGCGGCTGGAGGAGTGGAACCATCGTCATCCCGGGGAACAGATTGACAACGCGACCCGCTGGAAGGTCATCACCGAGGCCTCCGTCGA
Organism: Raoultella sp.; assembly: GCF_039594335.1. Taxonomy (NCBI): domain Bacteria; kingdom Pseudomonadati; phylum Pseudomonadota; class Gammaproteobacteria; order Enterobacterales; family Enterobacteriaceae; genus Klebsiella; species Raoultella sp. The sequence goes on along the minus strand of NZ_JBCNNS010000118.1, from coordinate 1,984 downwards.
AGTTGGCCCCGCATTGTTTATCAGTCTGCTAATCATCACCTTATCTTTCATTCCTGTTTTTACCCTGGAAGGACAGGAAGGGCGTCTGTTTGGCCCGCTGGCTTTTACGAAAACCTATTCCATGGCGGGAGCGGCCACCCTGGCCATCATCGTCATTCCGATACTGATGGGATTCTGGATCCGGGGAAAAATCCCCGCGGAGACCAGTAATCCGCTAAACCGGTTGTTGATTAATGCCTATCATCCTTTACTACTCAGAGTGCTTCACTGGCCAAAAACAACCCTGTTGGTCGCCATCTTATCTATCTTCACCGTGATCTGGCCCTTGAGTAAGATTGGCGGTGAATTTCTTCCGAAAATTAATGAAGGTGACTTGCTGTATATGCCATCAACATTGCCCGGTATATCTCCAGGTGAAGCAGCAGCGCTCCTGCAGACCACGGACAAGTTAATCAAAACGGTGCCTGAAGTGGCTTCCGTTTTTGGCAAGACAGGTAAGGCCGAGACCGCCACGGACTCCGCGCCTCTTGAAATGATGGAAACCACGATTCAACTGAAACCAGAGGATCAGTGGCGGACAGGCATGACGATTGACAAGATTATTGAGGAACTTGATAAGACCGTTCGTTTGCCCGGTCTGGCTAACCTGTGGGTACCACCTATCCGCAATCGTATTGATATGCTCTCAACCGGGATAAAAAGTCCAATAGGTATCAAGGTGTCAGGTACCGTTCTGTCAGATATTGATGCGACAGCACAAAGTATCGAAGCCGTAACCAAAACCGTGCCGGGTGTGGTTTCTGTTCTGGCTGAACGGCTGGAAGGTGGGCGTTACATTGATGTGGATATTAACCGGGAAAAAGCCTCCCGGTACGGTATGACAGTCGGCGATGTTCAGCTGTTCGTCTCCTCGGCCATAGGAGGTGCCATGGTAGGGGAAACGGTTGAAGGTGTGGCCCGATACCCGATTAACATCCGCTATCCGCAGGATTACCGGAACAGCCCACAGGGGTTGAGAGAGATGCCAATCCTGACGCCGATGAAGCAGCAAATTACCTTGGGCGATGTTGCCGACATTAACGTCGTTTCCGGACCCACCATGCTGAAAACGGAAAATGCCCGGCCAGCCAGCTGGATCTATGTTGATGCCCGCGGCAGGGACATGGTGTCGGTGGTTAATGACATTAAGACAGCGATTAGCCAGAAAGTGAAACTGAAACCGGGTACCAGTGTGGCATTCTCCGGCCAGTTTGAATTACTTGAGCACGCCAATAAGAAACTGAAACTGATGGTACCGATGACGGTGATGATTATTTTCATTCTGTTATATCTGGCATTCCGTCGTGTTGATGAGGCCTTACTTATTCTGATGAGCCTGCCGTTCGCGCTGGTCGGTGGAATATGGTTCCTGTACTGGCAGGGATTCCACATGTCAGTGGCGACCGGCACCGGATTTATTGCGCTGGCCGGGGTAGCGGCTGAGTTTGGCGTGGTCATGCTGATGTATCTGCGCCATGCCATTGAAGCGCATCCGGAGTTGTCCCGTAAGGAGACGTTCACATCGGAAGGCCTTGATGAAGCCCTTTATCATGGTGCTGTGCTGCGTGTCCGGCCAAAAGCGATGACCGTGGCGGTTATTATTGCCGGTCTGTTGCCCATACTCTGGGGAACCGGCGCGGGCTCGGAAGTCATGAGCCGGATCGCGGCGCCGATGATAGGCGGAATGATTACCGCGCCGCTACTCTCCCTGTTCATTATTCCTGCTGCCTATAAATTAATCTGGCTGCGCAGACATAAAAAAAGCGTGTCATGACACAGAAAGCCCCCCAGAGGGCTGAGGGATCCCCAGTAATGGGCGAGTAAAAAAGACAGGCATAGAGTTTTGTGATCTACTGATTGCGCTAACAAATTCAATGAGATCACCTCTATGCCTGCCCGCGCATTGTGCCAGAAGTTTTTCCGCCGTGCTTTAGCCCCTTTTCAT
>NZ_JBCNNS010000117.1:0-1344 GCF_039594335.1 Raoultella sp. | reverse complement strand
TAGCACCGCGCGTAAAACTTTGTACCGCAGTGGATATCTCCCGGTCAGACCTGTAAGGTCGCCATATATATTCTGATAAACGAACGGCTATTATGCCAAGGGCTCAGTCTTCGACTGAGCCCTTGGCTTTAGCGACAGTGTATTCACGCTGCATGATTCTAAGATGAAAATTTAGCGGGTCAGAGCCACAATACCCAGCGTCAGGCCTGCAACAGCTGCAGCACCTCCTGCAATGGCGCCTGCTGTCTCCCAGTTATCCTGAGTGGTTCCTTTCATACAAGTATTAGTATGGACTAATCGCCCCTGAGAATCATAGACCGGTACGCAGGGGGAGTCATGTGCACAGCCGGCGAGCAATGTTGTCAGCAGCGTCACTAAAATAAATTTTTTCATGGTAGGCCTCTGAATAATCCGTCGGGTTGTACCGGTGTCGATATATGACGGCATAGCCTATTTTACCATTGACAATATAAAGGCCCGCGGCCGAAATAATATCAATTTATGATCAGCGTAAATATCGTGGAGATCGCGAGGGAATTATGAGGAAAATATGCAGAATAAAATAACGAAAGAGAAATGAGAGCCATATTATTCATTGGTCGATAATATAACAAACTGATTTTTAACTTATCCGTCAGTTAGTTGACTGGCGAAAAGGTGTGAAGCGGCATCTGGTCGTGAACGGACGGCTTACTTATGCTGACGGCATTTTCCACACCGCTTGCTGCCCGTGGCTTAACACCAGAGCCAAATGTAGTTCCCAGGAATAACAGCCACAGAAGCCACCACAGCAAGACGCCAGGGCCAACATGAGTTCTCCATCGAAGGCAGAGCATTGACGCGTTCTGGTGCATCAGAGCGGGTTTTGTCGTAGCAGAGAGCAAGGGCTTTTCCTGGTAGATAGTGAGCTGTCCTCAAGTCTGTATGATCGTATGCGCACTGGCGGATCCGGATATTGATTCCGGGACGTTGATTGCAGGCACTGTATCAGTCCGGCATGAGCCTGGTTTCCCGAGCGATAAGCTTAAAGTTAAAAACCGATAACCGTACCGGGATCAATCGTGGCCAGGAGGCCGGTGTCACAGAAGTCCTCATTCCTCCGGTTGATATAGAGGTTCTGAGCACGGGGGGGTTAGATGTGCAGCGGTTTCAGCTTTCGCTTCATCCTCTATTTACGCTCTGACAGGGAGCAGGTGCGATTTGATAAAACGGCTGCCCGTATTTAACACTCTCTGCGATAAAGTGACGTTGCAGAGTCATACTGCTGACCAGTGTCCGCACTTCAGCGATGTGCAATGCCGATGCCCGCTGTGGCAGCCTGAGAAGCTCGGTATGTCAGATAAT
>NZ_JBCNNS010000116.1:0-10634 GCF_039594335.1 Raoultella sp. | reverse complement strand
TCCAACATCGGTAGAAACAAGATGGATAAATTATCATATTAATCATGATGTTAATTTGCAGTGGATAATTTGTGTCCATTTATAAAATCGCAAAACTTCTCGATTTTTCTTAGAAAAAGGGGACTGTTAACGGCATAAAACGCTGTTTTTGTAGTCAAAAAAGCGCATCGTAATGCGATCTGTCTCTCATTTCTGACGTCATTCAGCGGTTACTGGAAACAAAAAAGCGGCCGGCAGGCCGCAGGCCAGAGTTACTTTCTGCGGCCGGTGATCCGACACCACTCTTCTTTCTCCACCACCGGGTCGAGGGCAAAGCGATCGACATAGGCTTCGCAGACGCTTTCCGCCTGGCTGGCGAGAATACCGGAAAGGCCCAGCAAACCGCCTGAAACGGGCAGCACGCCGATTAACGGGGCCAACTCACGTAATGGTCCTGCCAGGATATTGGCGACCACCACATCGGCGCTGAGCGCTTCTGGCTGGTCCTGCGGTAAATAGAGTTCCAGACTATCTGAGACGCCATTACGTTCGGCATTATCGCGGCTGGCCTGAATCGCCTGCGGGTCGATATCAATACCGATCGCTTTTGCGGCACCCAACTTTAGCGCCGCAATTGCCAGAATGCCCGAACCGCAGCCGAAATCGATAATCGTTTTGCCTGTCAGATCCAGTCCATCCAGCCATTGCAGACAGAGCGAGGTGGTCGGGTGTGTGCCGGTACCAAACGCCAGGCCCGGGTCTAGCATGACGTTGACCGCGTTTGCATCCGGCACTTCGCGCCAGCTTGGGCAAATCCACAGGCGCTCACCAAAACGCATTGGGTGGAAATTATCCATCCATTCACGTTCCCAGTCTTTATCTTCCAGTTGCTCGATTTTATGCGTGAAACCGGCGCCCAGCAGCGGATGTTGCTCGAGAATAGCCACCACGTCATGCATATCGCTTTCAGCATCAAACAGGCCGATAACATCGGTGTCTCCCCACAGGCGAGTTTCACCCGGCAGAGGCTCGAAAACCGGCGTATCGTGAGTATCCTGGAAAGTGATGGAGACCGCGCCGGCCTCCATTAGCGCGTCGCTGAGGTCTTCAGCATGTGCGCCGGTGGTATTCAGTTTCAGTTGGATCCATGGCATAGCAAAACTCTTTATTTGTCAGTAGTCATAACAGCGGCTGGTGGAACGGGCTGACCAAAACGGTTTCCCATCACAAAAGCCAGCAAACTTAGCAGTAGTGAGGGCACGATAGGATGAAAGCCCAGGTACTGAACATTAAACGTCGCGAGCAGGGCATAGAATACCCCGCCCACAAGCATGGCGCTGAGTGCCCCGGCAGCATTAGCGCGCTCCCAGTATAAACCCAATACCAGCGGCCATAAGAACACCGCTTCCAGGCCGCCGAAGGCTAGCAGGTTAAGCCAGATGATCATTTCGGGTGGTCGCCAGGCTGCCAGGATCATCAGGATCCCGAGCACCAGCGTCGTGGCGGTGGAGATCCGCTTCAGCTTCAATTCATTGTGCTTTTTAGCGGGCTGCGCGCTCAACCAAAGATCTTTAATGATCGTAGCCGATGCCTGCAATAAATGGGCGTTAACGTTTGACATGATCGCTGCCATCGGTGCGGCAAGAAACAGGCCCGCGGCCCACGGCGGTAAAACCTGCACCATCAATGTCGGGATGACCTGATCCGGGACGGTCAGATGCGGCAGAACCGCGCGACCAAGCGCACCGGCCAGATGCATGCCAAACATCAGCAACGCCACAACCACGGTACCGATGATAATGCCGCGGTGGACGGCTTTACTGTCTTTGTAGGAAATGCAGCGCACAGCAGTATGTGGCAGGCCGATCACCCCGAAGCAAACCAGCACCCAGAACGAGGTCATAAAGGTCGGCGTGAGGATACCATCAACGCCTTCCGGCGATATCAGCTGTGGGTCAATTTTTTGCAGTGTGTCTACTGCGCTGTGCAGTCCGCCAGCGGCGTGTACGACGCCGACCAGTAGCACGATGGTCCCTATCAGCATGACCATACCTTGCATGGTGTCGTTTAGTACGCTGGCGCGAAAACCGCCGAATGCCGTGTACAGCGCAATGGTTATCCCGAAGATTAACAGGCCAGTCTCATATTTTATGCCTGCCGCGGTCTCCAGCAGTCGTGCGCCGCCGATAAACTGTACGGCAATGGCCCCAACGAAAGCGACCAGCAGGCTGATACTGGCAATCCAGACCACCGCCCGGCTCTGGTAGCGAGCCTGCAACATATCGTTGAGGGTGATGGCGTTGTAGCGACGGGCCAGGATTGCAAATTTCTTACCGAGGATCCCCAATGAGAGCCAGATTGTTGGCACCTGAATCATGGCCAGCAGGACCCAGCCGAGCCCGTATTTATACGCGGCTCCAGGACCGCCGATAAATGAGCTGGCGCTGATATAGGTAGCGGTGAGCGTCATAGCCAGCACGAAACCGCCCATTGAGCGACTGCCGAGGAAGTACTCGCTTAAAAAGCTGCCGTTGCTGCGTTGGCGCATGGCGTAGATTGACAGCCCGAACACCACGAACAGGTACGTAATCAGGACGACGATGATTTCAAACTGCATCGTTATCCTCCAGAGGAATATCGCGGAAGATAAAACGTACCATCGCCCAACACAGCAAAGTAAACAGCAGGGGGACCAACAGGCAGGCCATTTCGAACCAGTGCGGCAGTCCGGTAATGCCAATGCCGCTATTCGGCAAATAAGCAGCTGCCAACCAGGCGGCAAGATAGAGAAAGGTCAGCCACAGCGCCCAGCGCGCTTCTTTGTGGGCCTGAACAAACCGTTTGTCCATTTTTATGTCCCGGGAGGATGAAGAAAGCGGGGATTGTACCGCATGGAAAAGATCAGAGGAGAGAAAAAGAAAAAAGGCCGGATTATCCGGCCTTTTACTGCGCATACAGGATTATTTTTCCTGCAAGCCAAGTTTTTTCTCCAGATAGTGGATATTGGTTCCACCATGCTGGAAATGCTCGTCATTCATGATGCGAATCTGCAGATCGACGTTGGTTTTGATGCCGTCGATGATCAGCTCCTGCAGCGCATTTTTCATCCGTGAAATCGCCACATCACGGTTTTCGCCGTAACAAATCAGCTTGCCAATCATTGAGTCATAGTACGGAGGGACGGTGTAGCCTGCGTAGATATGAGACTCCCAGCGTACGCCGAAACCGCCCGGCGCGTGGAAGCGGGTGATTTTACCCGGGCTCGGCAGGAAGGTGTTTGGGTCTTCGGCGTTGATACGGCATTCTACCGCATGGCCACGAACCTGGACTTCTTCTTGCTTGATGGACAGCGGCTGGCCAGCAGCGATACGCAGCTGTTCTTTGATCAGGTCAACGCCGGTAATCATTTCGGTTACCGGATGTTCAACCTGAATACGGGTGTTCATTTCAATGAAGTAGAACTCACCGTTTTCAAACAGGAACTCAAAGGTGCCTGCGCCGCGATAGCCTATGTCGATACACGCTTTAGAGCAGCGTTCGCCAATGTAGCGACGAAGTTCCGGAGTAATACCCGGCGCCGGCGCTTCTTCGACCACTTTCTGGTGACGACGCTGCATTGAGCAGTCGCGTTCTGCCAGATAGATAGCGTTGCCCTGACCGTCAGCCAGTACCTGGATCTCAATGTGACGCGGATTTTCCAGGTATTTTTCCATATATACCATGTCGTTGCTGAATGCAGCTTTTGCTTCAGCTTTGGTCATGGAGATGGACTGGGCCAGTTCAGCATCGCTGCGCACAACGCGCATACCGCGTCCGCCGCCGCCGCCGGAGGCTTTGATGATAACCGGATAGCCGATGCGTTTTGCATGAGCGCGGTTAGCATCCATATCGTCGCCCAGCGGGCCGTCAGATCCCGGAACGGTTGGTACGCCCGCTTTCTTCATCGCGGTGATCGCAGACACTTTATCGCCCATCAGACGAATCGTATCGGCTTTCGGGCCAATGAAGATGAAGCCGGAACGTTCAACCTGCTCAGCAAAGTTGGCGTTTTCGGACAGGAAGCCATAACCCGGGTGGATGGCCACCGCGCCGGTAATTTCCGCTGCGCTGATGATTGCCGGGATATTCAGATAGCTTTTTACGGACGGAGCCGGGCCGATACAGACCGTCTCATCCGCTAACAGTACGTGTTTTAAATCGCGATCCGCAGTAGAGTGCACAGCGACGGTCTTGATGCCCAGTTCTTTACAGGCACGCAGGATACGCAGTGCAATCTCGCCTCGGTTGGCGATAACAATTTTATCCAGCATGTTTGCCTCGTTACTCGATGACTACCAGCGGCTCATCAAATTCTACCGGTTGGCCGCTTTCGATCAGAATGGCTTTCACCACGCCGGATTTATCGGCTTCGATCTGGTTCATCATTTTCATCGCTTCTACGATGCACAGGGTGTCGCCCACGTTAACTTTCTGACCGACTTCCACGAACGCTTTTGCGTCCGGGCTCGGGGTACGGTAGAAAGTACCGACCATCGGGGAACGTACGATGTGACCGCTGATTTCAGCTTTCGCCGGCGCGTCTGCCTGAGCGGAGGCGGCGGTCGGTGCGGTTGCAACCGGTGTCTGAGCTGGCATCATCGGCGCGGCATAAGCCTGCTGCATGACCGGGTAGCCCGCATTTGGTGCGGCACGGCTGATGCGTACAGACTCTTCGCCTTCAGAAATTTCCAGTTCGGAGATGCCTGATTCTTCAACCAGCTCGATCAGCTTTTTAATCTTACGAATATCCATGAGTGGGTTCCGTACTCTTTGTTTAGTGTGATTGTGACAGGCGTTTTACCGCCGTCTGTAAAGCGTATGAATAGCCGTCCGCACCGAGTCCGCAGATGACGCCCGAGGCGATATCCGACAGATAGGAGTGGTGACGGAACGGTTCGCGTGCATGTACGTTGCTCAGGTGAATCTCGATAAACGGGATACTGACCGCAAGCAATGCATCGCGGATAGCCACGCTGGTGTGCGTAAACGCGGCCGGATTAATCAGGATATAGTCCACAGTGTCTTTAGCCTGATGAATTCGGTCGATTAGCGCGAATTCCGCATTGGACTGCAGGTGATCCAGCGCCACATTCAGAGCCGAAGCTTCTGATTCCAGACGGTTAACAATCTCAGAAAGCTTAAGGGTGCCATACTTCTCAGGCTCACGGGTACCGAGCATATTAAGGTTGGGTCCGTTTAAAAGCAAAATGCGAAACTTGTCAGCCATTGTGTGGCTATCTCCTGCTATTCTCGGGTAAAAAACAAAATATACCTTCGAAGCGCGCTTGTCACCTTTTCAGGGCGCGAAAACCCTGTCAGGAAAACCAAAGTCGCACATTATAACGATTTCGTAGCATTTGGCAGCTAAATACTGGTCTTATCAGGGAAGATTATCAACCGCTATCGTTCAAAGCGTCGCGGTTGATAAAAGATCTGCGGGAAACTGCACATATCCGATGATTATCGCCACCACTGACGGAACTTCTTGTAACGCCATGCTAAAAGCAACGCGGCCAGCAGGGCATAAATCACCGGCTGTGGGGATAAGATCTTCACCGACCACAGGTAGTGAATGGGGGCAAGGATTGCCACCAGATAGACGAAGTTGTGCAAATTTTGCCATCGGCGACCCAGTTTTCTCTGCAACGCTTGTGTTGAGGTGGCGGCCAGCGCCAGCAAAATCAACCAGCTGATAAAACCCAACGTCAGGTAAGGTCTGCTGACTAACTCCGAGCCCAGCAGCGCCAGATTGTTGATACCTAACTCCAGCAGCGTGTAGCTGGTGAGATGCAGCGTTGCCCAGGCAAAGCACCACAGCCCGAGTAAACGCCGGGTACGAATTAACAACGGTTGTTTAGCGTAGCGCGCGAGCGGTGAGACGAGCAAGGTCGCAAGCAAAAATTTAAGAGCCATCCTACCGGTAAAGTGTTGGATATCTTTTGCCGGGTCGGCGCTAAAGTAGCCCTGATGTCCGGCCCAGAAGAGCCAGATGAAGGGTAAGAAGCCGGCCAGATGGAGTCCCACCTTCAGCCAGGTAATCTGTTTTACGCTCAGACGCACTAGTAGTACTCCCGCAGATTCAGTCCCCGATAGAGCGACGCCACCTGGTCAGCATAGCCGTTAAACAATAGCGTCGGTTGGCGCTTAACATCGAGCACGCCGCCAGAGCCGATAAAACGCTCTGTGGCCTGCGACCAGCGCGGATGATCGACGTGCGGATTGACATTAGCGTAAAAGCCATACTCCTCCGGCCCGGCCAGATTCCAGGTGGTGGGGGGCTGCTCGCGCGTCAGCTCGATGCTGACGATGGACTTGATACCTTTAAAACCGTATTTCCACGGGACGGTCAGCCGGACAGGCGCGCCGTTTTGCGGTGGCAGCGCTTTACCGTAAACGCCGACGCTCAGCAGCGTCAGTGGGTGCATGGCTTCATCCAGCCGAAGCCCTTCTACATAAGGATAAGCCAGCCCCCCGCCGATAAAGCGATCTTTTTGCCCCGGCATCTGGTCCGGCGCATACAGGGTTTTAAATGCGACAAAACGGGCGTTGCTGGTGGGTTCAACCAGCGCCAGCAGTTTATGCAGCGGGAAGCCAACCCAGGGCACCACCATTGACCAGGCCTCCACGCAGCGCATCCGGTAAATGCGCTCTTCCAGTGGAAAGCGCCGGGTCAGGTCGTCATGATCGAGCGTCAGCGGTTTGGCCACTTCGCCGCCGATTGTCAGCGTCCACGGGTCGGTACGCAGACTGCCAGCATTGGCGGCCGGATCGGCTTTATCGAGGCCAAATTCATAGAAGTTGTTATAGCCAGTAACTTTATCTTCTGGGGTCAGCGCGAGCTTACTTTGCCATTCGGCAGGTTTATTGAAAGTGAGCGCTTTACCGGCCGGCGCCGGCGGGCGGTCATGACCTTTAAACCAGTCCAGCAGATCGGCTTGCGCCGTGGGGGAAAGAGAAAGGGCCGTTGCGGTGATCCCGAGTGACTTCAGAACCTGGCGGCGCTGCAGCATAAAAACGGATTCTGCCGTTACATCGGCTTCCGTGAGTTTTTTGGGTTTCATGACATCCTCCGGCATGCTTTTTCCTAAGCATGACGGAGGTGGCGATTTATCGCGAATATGTCACGAAAAATTGCAGATTAGGCGATCTTCACCAACGTCCGACCCTGGATCTGATTGTTCATGATCTTAGCGGCGAATGCCGGGGCCTCTGCCAGCGTAATTTCCGTGGTGCTTGTGGTATAGAAGGATTCCGGCAGGTCGCGCACCAGACGTTGCCAGGCTTCAGCGCGACGCGCGGACGGCGTCATGACGGAATCGACCCCCTGCAGGCGAACATTACGCAGAATAAACGGCATTACCGTCGTCGGCAGTGCGAAGCCCCCGGCCAGACCACAGGCGGCGACGCAGCCGCCGTAGTTCATCTGTGCCAGCACTTTCGCCAGTACTTTGTCCCCGACGGTATCAATCGCGCCAGCCCACAGCTGTTTTTCCAGCGGACGGGTTTCGGCAAACTCTTCACGACCAAGAATGCGCTGCGCACCGAGGCTTTTCAGATATTCATGGGTGCTTTCGCGGCCAGAGACTGCGGTGACCGAATAGCCGAGCTGATGCAGCAGCGCAATGGCCGTACTGCCGACGCCGCCGCTGGCACCCGTCACAATGATTTCACCATCCAGCGGACGGATGCCGGCATCTTCCAGCGCCATGACGCACAGCATAGCGGTGAAGCCGGCGGTACCGATCGCCATCGCTTTACGGCCATCAAGACCTTCCGGCATCGCAACCAGCCAGTCGCCTTTCACACGCGCACGTTCGGCCAGACCGCCCCAGTGGTTTTCGCCGACGCCCCAGCCGGTCAGCAACACTTTCTGGCCGCTGTGGAAGCGCGGATCTTCGCTTGAGTGAACGGTGCCGGCGAAATCGATGCCAGGAATCATCGGAAAGTTGCGGATGATTTTTCCCTTGCCGGTGATCGCCAGCGCATCTTTATAGTTAAGGCTGGACCAGTGAATATCGACGGTGACATCGCCCTGCGGCAACTGGTCGGCGTCGATGGTTTGCACCGAAGAGATTGTTTTACCATCCTGCTGTTCTAATATTAAAGCCTGCATATACGGGTCCTTATTTGTACAAAGATTGGAAAAAATTTTCTGCAGACTATACTCGCTATCGACATTATTACGCCGATATAACGCAATAAATTGCCAGAAACGCCAGCTTTGATAGTATGCCTCGCGTTTTAGAAAGTTAGTGCTTGCTTTAGGTACTGTGCCAGTACAGGAGCCTGAGAATCTATCGGGCAGTCATTCACTCGCGGAGTTAACACAGGGATGCGATTAACGACGAAGTTCTCAGCATTTGTCACGCTGCTTACCAGCCTGACCATCTTTGCCACGCTCATAGGTGCTTCGCTGAGTTTTTATAACGGTATCCAACTGAAAATGGAGAATCGTGCCCAGGCCGTGGCGACGATGCTGGATAACCGCCTGGTTTCATCCTCTTTCGATAAGCTCGAACCGCAAATGGATGAGTTGATGACGCCGGTGGAGATTGTGCAGGTCGATTTTCTGCTTAACGGCAAGCCGGTGCACGTTCACGCGCGTAGCGACAGCTACCGCCCACCGGGGAGTAAGAATCAGTATCGTGAAATAACGGTGCCGTCGTTAAAACACCCCGGTATGACGATTCACCTGGTCTACCTCGACCCGATGGTAAATTATTTTCGCTCGTTGCACATCACTGCGCCTTTATCGATAGCTATCGGCTTTATGGTTTTGGTTATCTTTTTCTCCGTACGCTGGATTCGCCGTCAGCTGGCGGGACAGGAGCTGCTGGAGGTGCGTGCTGCGCGGATCCTCAACGGCGAACGCGGACCGCAGGTACGAGGGTCGGTACATGAATGGCCGGCAAGCATCAGCAGCGCGCTGGATATGCTGCTTTCCGAGCTGCAGTTTGCCAGCGATCAGCGCAGCCGTATGGATACGCTGATTCGTTCTTATGCTGCACAAGACTCGAAGACCGGGCTGAATAACCGCCTGTTCTTTGATAATCAACTGGCGAGTTTGCTGGAAGATCAGGAAAAAGTGGGTTCGCACGGTATCGTGATGATGATCCGCCTGCCGGAGTTCGATCTGCTACGTGATAACTGGGGGCGAGCCGCTGCCGAAGAACACTACTTCACGCTTATCAACCTGCTGTCGACTTTTATTATGCGCTATCCCGGGGCGCTGCTGGCACGCTACCACCGCAGTGATTTTGCCGTACTCCTTCCTCACCGTACCTTAAAAGAGGCCGATAGCATCGCCGGATTGCTGTTAAAAGCGGTAGATGCGCTGCCGCCGACGCGGATTCTTGACCGCGATGACATGATGCATATCGGTCTTTGCGCTTTCCGCAGCGGGCAGACGACGGCCCTGGTGATGGAACGCGCCGAGGCTGCGACGCGCAATGCGGTGCTACAGGGCAGCAATAGTTGGGCAGTCTACGATGACTCATTACCGGAGAAAGGGCGCGGTAACGTCCGTTGGCGTACGCTGATTGAACAAATGCTCAGCCGCGGCGGGCCGAGGTTGTATCAGAAGCCGGCCGTTACTCGCGACGGGCGCGTCCATCATCGTGAACTGATGTCGCGATTGTATGACGGCAAGGAAGAGGTGAGCGCGGCAGAATATATGCCAATGGTGCAACAGTTCGGCCTGGCGGAAGAGTATGACCGCCTGCAGATCACGCGATTGCTGCCCTTTTTAAGTTTTTGGCCGGAGGAAAACCTTGCGCTGCAGGTGACGGTGGAATCATTGATCCGGCCGAGATTTCAGCGCTGGCTGCGTGATACCTTGATGCAGAGTGAAAAATCGCAACGTCGACGGATTATTTTTGAACTTGCAGAGGCAGATGTTTGTCAATATATCGGCCGCTTACAACCGGTAATGCGCCTGGTCAATGCTCTGGGTATTCGTGTTGCCGTTGTGCAGGCCGGATTAACGCTGGTTGGAACCAGTTGGATCAAGCAGTTGGATGTCGAAGTCATTAAGCTGCACCAGGGACTGTCGCGCAATATCGAAAAGCGCAGTGAGAACCAGCTGCTGGTTCAGAGCCTGGTGGAGGCCTGTAAGGGTATGCCGGTCCAGGTTTTTGCAACTGGCGTTCGTAGTCGTAGTGAGTGGCAGGTGCTGTCTCAATGCGGTGTTACGGGTGGGCAGGGGGAATTTTTTGCCGCCACACAGCCACTTGACACGAATGTGAAAAAATATTCGCAAAGATACTCGGTTTGATCTGCCGTTTAGCGTGATTTCACGTAGAATAACGCGCGCCATAGTGAAGGGGGTGTGCTTGTCTACCTGCCGGATTATCGCAATGTAAATGCCAGCAAATGACCTTTGACGGGTTACGGATTCAGGCGCGGAGTGCTGTTGACGATTTCGCCACTGAATGGACCCGGTAAATTTGTAACGAAGGAAATGCGCTGCACTAATTTTCACCGTAGCAGATGATTTTTGCGCCTTGTCGCTGCTGCGTGTGGTTGGTAAAGTAAGCGGATTTTGTTTTCCGCCCCAGCTTTCAGGATTATCCCTTAGTATGTTAAAAAAATTTCGTGGCATGTTTTCCAATGACCTG
>NZ_JBCNNS010000115.1:0-14138 GCF_039594335.1 Raoultella sp. | reverse complement strand
CGTCGAACAGGGTGCTGTTTGGGCCACGCAGCGGTTTTGCCAGCACGAAAGCCAGCTCGACTTCAATCCGCGGCACGATAAAACGGTCGGTCGGAATGTCGCTACCATCGTGAAAAAACATATCATCGAGCAGCGCGCCGTAGTCCGGCTCGCTAATTTGCGAACTGGCCTGCATCGCTTTTGATGTCAGGCCGATCTTATGGCCTTTCAGTACCCGCCCTTCGGCGATCTTCATCGCGACCCACTCGCGCTGGATGGCGTAGGCGTCCTCAATAGTGATCGACGGATAATCCAGCGAGATCGCGCGGATCTGCTCACGTTGTTTTTCGGCTTGATCCAGTCGCTGGGCGATCAGGGTGCGGGTTTGTTTATCGAGCATAGTAGCTTCCTGTTACCTCGTTCGGTGTCGCGGCACCGGGTGGCGCTGCGCTCACCCGGCCTACGGTTAGTGCGTTGTTCTGGCCGTTGTCGGCCCGGTAAGCGCAGTGCCACCGGGCGAAAAGGCGCGCTATTTAAACAAGGGGTGGACGTTGTTCTGTTTGTAGTTCAGCGTCGGGTGCAGTTCTTCAATTTCAAATGACAGCGCCAGATAGCGGCTCTCCATCAGCGCGGCGAAGTGGCTTTTAATCAGGCCAAACAGCATTGCGCCGACCTCTTCACGGCTCTCCAGGCTACGCCCGCTGCCGATTTTCAGCGTCATGTGTACGAAGGCGTAATCCTGCCTGCCGTCGGCCATCTGCCAGGTATCCAGCCAGATGGCGCGGCTGCGGATGCCACCCATCGGGAAGATGCCGGTGGCGGCCAGCTCCTGGTTGATCTGGGCGAACAGGCCGGGTAAATCCGCCTGTTCGCGGATGTTGTCGGTACACTCAGCGATAAAATGCGGCATAGTGACTCCTTACGCCTGGGCCGGAAGCGGGAACACGGCGTTGACCTGACCGGTGCCGGAGCTGGCGAAGAGGTCGGTAATAAACTCCACCTTGCCGTCGTATTTGTCCCAGCCGAGCACGCCGAGCAGCATCACCGTGTCGTGCATGTTGCCTTCGCCGTAGCAGTAGTCGGCGTACTCCGGCAGCATGGTGCAGAACTCTTTGAACTTGCCTTCACGCCACAGCTTCACCACGCGTTCATCCATCTGATGATCAAATTCGCGGGTGTAGCTGTTCATCCCCTCTTCGGCGCGCTGGTCGTCGATAAAGCGGTGCGACAGCGAGCCGCTGGCGAAGATCGCCACGGTACCATCATATTTTTCAATGGCTTTGACGATGGCTTCGCCCAGCTTGCGGCTGTCGGCAAAATCGTGAACGGTGCAGAACGCGGAGATCGACACCACTTTGAAATGTTTATCGCTGTTCATGTAGCGCATCGGCACCAGAGTGCCGTACTCCAGCTTCAGGCTGGGGATGTTGTGCGCTTTCGCTCGCACGCCCAGTTTGATCGCTTCGTCGGCAATCAACTGACCCAACTCCGGGTTACCGTCGTAGTCGTAGGTCATGTCGCGGATAAAGTGCGGCAGTTCGTTGCTGGTATAGACGCCTTTGAAATGGTCGGCGCAGTTAATGTGGTAAGCGCTGTTGACCAGCCAGTGGGTATCGAAAACGATAATCGTATCGACGCCCATTTCACGGCAGCGTTGGCCAATTTCTTTATGGCCGTCGATGGCAGCCTGACGGCAGCCATGATTTTTCCCGGGTAGTTCAGAGAGATACATTGACGGCACGTGAGTGATTTTGGCGGCTAACGCTAATTTGCCCATGCGGTGTTCTCCTTACATAACTTGAATAGTGTGAGCCGCAGACAGCCCGGGTGCGGCTCGACGGATGGCGGTTATACGCCCCATTTCGGGATCGGATGGTCGCCCATGGAAATACAGACGTTTTTCATTTCAGCGAACACTTCAAAGCTGTACTCGCCGCCTTCACGGCCGGTGCCGGAGGCTTTCACGCCACCAAATGGCTGGCGCAGATCGCGGACGTTCTGGGTATTGACGAACACCATGCCGGCTTCGATGCCGCGCGCCAGGCGCAGCACTTTGCTGATGTCCTGGGTCCAGATATAGGACGCCAGACCATATTCGATGTCGTTCGCCAGGCGCAGCCCTTCCGCTTCGTCTTTAAACGGCAGCAGGCAGGCCACCGGGCCAAAAATCTCTTCTTGCGCGACGCGCATCCGGTTATCCACGTCCGCCAGCACCGTCGGACGCAGAAAGTTGCCGCTTTTCAGATGCCCCGGTAGATCGGACGGTTTGTCCGGGCCGCCAGCCAGCAGGGTGGCGCCTTCTTCGATCCCCAGGCGGATATAGCCGGAGACTTTTTCCCAGTGCTGCTGGCTGATCAGTGCCCCGACCTGGGTATTCGGATCGGTCGGATCGCCCACGCGCAGGCGATTGGCGCGTTCCGCAAAGCGTTTAACGAATTCCGGGTAGATACTCTGCTGAATGAAGATGCGCGACCCGGCGGTGCAGCGTTCGCCGTTGATTGAGAAGATGGTGAACAGCGCAGCGTCGAGGGCGCGCTCGATATCGGCATCTTCAAAAATCAGCACCGGCGATTTGCCGCCCAACTCCATGGAGTACTTCTTCAGGCCGGCATTTTTCATGATGTTGCGCCCGGTGGCGGTACCACCGGTAAACGACACCGCGCGGACGTCGTGATGACGTACCAGGGCATCGCCGGCGCTGGCGCCGTAGCCCTGCACCACGTTGAGTACGCCGGCCGGAATACCCGCTTCCCGCGCCAGTTCGCCCAGACGATCGGCGGTCAGCGGCGACAGCTCAGACATCTTCAGCACCGCGGTATTACCCAGCGCCAGGCACGGTGCGACCTTCCAGGTGGCGGTCATAAACGGCACGTTCCACGGCGACACCAGCGCACACACGCCGACCGGTTGCACGAGGGTGTAGTTGAGCATCTTGTCGTCAACCGGGTAGGTCTTACCGTTCATCTGTTGGCACACTTCGGCGAAAAACTCGAAGTTGTGCGAAGCGCGAGGAATCAGCACATTTTTGGTCTGATGGATCGGCAGGCCGGTATCGGCGGTTTCCAGCGCGGCGATCTCCGGAACGTTCTGGTCGATCAGAGCGCCCAGGCGACGCATCAGGCGCGCGCGCTCTTTCATCGGCAGGTTGGCCCATTTCGGGAACGCTTCTTTCGCGGCGGCAACGGCCTGATTCACTTCGGCTTCGCCGCCGGAAGCGACTTCCGCCAGCACTTCACCGCTGGCCGGGTTGGTGGTATGGAAATACTCGGTGCCTGCGACATTTTTGCCGTTGATCCAATGGTTAATTTTTTTCATGACAGCTTCTCCTCATACGCTTGCTGGCTGATGATGCGGTTGACCAGGCGGCCGACGCCTTCGACTTCGACGATCACTTCGTCACCCGGCACCACGTCGGACAGCCCTTTCGGCGTACCGGTGGCGATCATGTCGCCCGGTTGCAGGGTCATGAATGCACTCAGGTAAGCGATCAGGAACGGGATACTGAAGATCAGATCGGCAGTGGTGCCCTGCTGGCGCAGCTCGCCGTTGACCCAGGTGCGCAGAGTCAGGTTATGCGGATCCGGGATCGCCTCTTTCGCGACGATCCACGGCCCGACAGGCGTCAGCGTGTCGCGGCTTTTCACCCGCAGATTCGGCCGGTAGTAGTTTTCCAGATAGTCGCGAATGGCGTAGTCATTGCAGACGGTGTAGCCGGCGACGTAGTCCATGGCATCGGCTTCGGCGACGTGGCGCGCGGTTTTGCCGATCACCACCACCAGTTCGGCTTCGTAATGCATGTACTCCACGTTGTCCGGGCGAACCGACTCTTGTTCATGACCGATAAAGGTGTTTGGCGCTTTGATAAAGACCAGCGGCTCTTCCGGCGGTTTAAACTCCAGTTCGCTGGCGTGATCGGCATAGTTCAGACCCAGTGCGAACAGCGTTCCTTCGGCAGGCGGCAGCCAGCGAAATTCGCCTGCTTTAAGCAAGGTGCCATCGGCGAGGCGAAGCTGGTCTCGTTCATCGACCTGGACGTCGTAGGGGGCGCCTTGCCATGCAATACGTGCCTGTTTCATGCCAGTTCTCCTTCTGCAACAACCGGGTTTTCCAGCGGCGGGAAACCTTCGGCGAGGATCCGCACACGATCGCCGGGTTGCAGCGTGACGCGGACGTGAGGGGTACCGATCAGAATGGCATCTCCGGGGTTTAGGGTGGCAAACTCGCTCAGCGCGCTTAACAGTTCGGCGGCATTGCGCTGTAGATCGCCGGTATGCCAGCTATCGGCCTCGCGGCCGTTGATTTCAGTGATGATGGTCAGATTGTCCACGTTATGCCGCGGGGCGAGAGTGCCGATAGGGCAGAAGCCATCGCGGCATTTGGCCTTAATCGCCGGGCGGTAGAAACTCTCTTCCGGCAGGCTGACGTCATTGGCCAGCGCATAGCCGGCAATAAAAGAGGCGGCGTTATCGGCGGAAACCTTACGCGCGGTTTTACCGACAATCAGCGCGACGGTTGCGCCGCTCTGTACGGCTTCACCCTGCGGATAAGGGATGGCCTCACCCGTACCGATAACGGTATTGCGGGGTTTGATAAACCAGACCGCGGTCTTCGGCGGCGTTTTGTAAGGGGCCTGTTGGAACGCGTCGCGCCAGGCGTCAAGCTGGCTGCGATGGTTAAGCGCAACGGCGAAGATGGTACCTCTCATTCACCACTCCTCTGGTACTGATGTCAGATGCTAAAAGATGATCATTAATATGTTAATGATCATCTTTTATTCTTTGTAGCGAGGTTTAGCAAACAGAAGTGAATGTTTTGTGACCTAATTAACAATAAATTTACACTTAAAGTATTTATGTATTAATAATCAGTTAGTTAAATGTTTTTATTGTCCAGGCTGGTACTTTTCAGGTGCAGAAACCGGTTGCGTCATCGCAGGATAGGCGCTAATTATTAACTTATTAATAAACATAAAAGTGCGATGTCGAGGGTATGTGATGCATGATTCGTTAACCATTGCGTTGTTGCAGGCGCGGGAAGTGGCGATGGGCCATTTCCGACCGATCGTTAAACGCCATAATCTCACCGAGCAGCAGTGGCGCATTGTGCGCATTCTCGCGGAAAATCCGTCAATGGATTTTCACGATCTGGCGTTCCGCGCCTGCATCCTGCGCCCCAGTCTGACCGGTATTTTGACCCGTATGGAGCGCGACGGTCTGGTGCTGCGTCTCAAGCCGGTCAACGATCAGCGCAAGCTGTATATTTCGCTGACGTCGGCGGGCTATACACTGTACGAAAGCGCGCAGGCGCAGGTGGAAGAGGCCTATCGCCTGATTGAAGCGCAGTTCACCAGGGAAAAAATGCAGCAGTTGACCGCGCTGCTGGAAGAGTTTATTGCGCTCGGCAACCGTCCGGGCGCCGGGCGCAGGGATGAACGTGATGAGGAAGAGTAGATCAGCGCAACGTTCGGCTGTCGGCCAGTGCGATAAGCGTTTCGGTTCTGGCGGGAGAGAGCGGCTCACGCGGTTGCGGTAGCGGCCAGCCGTACAGCCAGCGGGCGGTGGTCGCGCAGGTTTTTCCCTGACAGGCGCCCATTCCGCAGCGACGGGTCAGCTTTGCCTGGTGCCAGCTATCGGCATCGGCAACGTCGCCACAGCGCACATCTTCGCAGCGGCACAGCAGGCTATCCGGCGTGGCGGCGTTTTTCAGGCTCTCTGGCAGGGTGAATGCGCGGTTGAGCGCATGAGCAAATGCCTGCCAGCGCTCGCGACGGGCAAAGAGGGGCTGTGCGCGAGCCTCGGAGTCAGCGGCCGCAAAGCCGGCAATTTCACCCTCTGCCAGCGCCAGTTCGCTGCCACCGAAACCGGTGCATTCACCCGCGGCGTAGATGTTCTCGACGCTGGTCTGCTGCCAGCGATTCACCGCTATTGCCTCGTCAGCCATCGCGCAGCCGAAGAGCAGCGCGGTTTCAATATTGGGGACCAGGCCGTAACCGATAGCCAGTCGCTGGCAGGCGATTGTCCGCTCAACGCCGCGGGCATCGCGCAGCGTAATGGCTTCAAGCTGCGTCTCGCCGTGGGCGCGAATCACCTGGCTGCCGCTCAGGTAGCGTCGCGGGGCAAGGGTGGGCAACTGGCGAAGTTTTTCCGGCCAGCGCCACAGGCTGCTGCCAAAACGCAGTAATACGCTGAGCGGGGCCTGCTCAACAATCTGTCGTACTTCACCTCCGCTTTTTTTCACCGTCGCGGCCACCGCCAACAGCAACGGGCCGCTGCCGGCAATGACCACCTTTTGCCCCCGGAGCGTCAGACCGTGTTTAATTTGCGCCTGTAGCCCACCGGCGCCGGTGACGCCGGGAAGTGTCCAGCCGGGGAAAGGCAGCGAGAGTTCGCGTGCGCCGCAGCAGAGGATCAGCTTTTGCCATTCGACAAGCCCGCTGTCGTCAGCGGTTTCGAACAGGACGCTATGCGCCGAGGGGCGGGCGATAAGCCGGGCGCCGTTGAGCAAGGTGATGTTTTTCTCCGCGGCAACGGCTTCCCGGTAGCGGCGCGCCAGAGCAGGGAGCTGCACCTGCGGACCCTCGCGCCAGATCTGTCCGCCGGGGCGAGGATTATCGTCGAGGATAACGACCTGCTTACCGCAGGACGCGGCCGCCAGCGCAGCGGCGAGACCCGCCGGGCCGGAGCCGAGAATCAGAATGTCACAGCGCAGGGTTTGCATGGCGGCTCCTTTCAATTGTCATTCCGGGCTGGCACAGCGTCTGGCAAGCCAGTACCCGCCGTCCGTTGACGGTCACCCGGCACTCCTGGCAAATGCCGATCCCGCAAAAAGGGGCGCGGGGCTGGCCACCGACGGCCACGCGTGTGGTGGGATTCGCCGTCAACGACAGCGCCGCCGCGACGCTGATTCCCACCGGAACGTCGCGTTTTTCACCTTCAATCATCACCGGGATAGTCTGGCTCATGCGATAGCCTCTTTTTTGAACAGGCGGGTCGGTAGCCACGCGTCGGGGGCGAACGGAGAGCACTCGCCCAAGAGCTGGGCGACGAGCAGCTCCGCGCTGGCAGGGGCGGTGGTGACGCCGAGCCCTTCATGACCCAGCGCCAGCCACAGGCCGGGACGTGACGGGTGGGGACCAATCAGGGGATTTCCGTCCTCTGACACGGCGCGAAAGCCGCTCCAGCAGCGGATAATATTCAGCCCGGTCAGAGCAGGCAGGAAGTGCCGGGCGCGGTCGAGCATCTGCGCCAGCAGCGGCAAATCCAGCTGGTTTTCTGAGTTATCAAACTGCCGCGAAGAGCCGATCAGCAGTTGTCCGGTGGGGCGCGGCTGGACGTTAAACGCGACCGAGGTACCGCCGCCGTGAGCGCTGGCGCCGTAGCCCAGTTCAACCAACTGATGATGGAGTAACGGGCCGTAGCGGTCGGTGATCGCCAACTGACCTTTCTTTGGCCGCAGCCAGTTCTCCCCCAACAGCCCATTAGCGCCGAGGCCGCAGGCGACAACGATAGCCGACGCCCGCAGTTGTTTTCCGCTGGTCAACGTTACCGCTGGCTCGGCGATTTCCGTGGCGCCTTCGGTGAGGCAGGTCAGGTTGTCTCCCGCGTTGGCGATAAACCAGCGCGCGACTTCAGGGGCGTAGACGATAGCATCGCCGGGCACCCACAGTCCGCCCTGCAGGCCTGAACGCAGCAGCGGTTCTCGCTGCGTCAGCTGTGAGGGGGTCTGCATCTCGCTGGAGACCTGATATGCCGACATTCGCCGCTGTTTTTCCCGGGCGATCTCCAGTTCCTGGGCGGTTTCCGCCAGCCACAGAGTACCGCAGCCGCGCCAGGCGCAGCGCTCGGGCATCTGCGGCGTGAGGGTACGCCAGCGTTCCAGCGACCAGGCGGAGAGCGCGAGTTCGGCGGGATTGTCATCCATACACACCAGATGTCCCATTCCGGCTGCGGTGGCGCCCGGCTGGCGATCGTCGAGCAGAATCACTTTTTGCCCACGTTTCGCCAACTGCCAGGCGCAAGCGGCGCCGACGATCCCGGCGCCGATCACGATGACGTCGGCGTGGTTCACGGCACGATCCCCCAGCAGAAAGGATCGTCCGGGTTGAGGATCAGCCGGGTATCGCCGCAAACCCAGGCTTCGCCGCGGATCGTCGGAATGATACCGGCGTCGCTGCGCGCATAGCTGGCGGTAAACTGGCTGCCGATAATACTGGCCTGGCACCAGAGTTCGCCAGGCTGCAGCTTGCCATCTTCGGCCAGACAGGCCAGTTTGGCGCTGGTTCCGGTGCCGCACGGCGAACGATCCCAGGCTTTCCCCGGACACAGTACGAAGCTGCGGCTGTCGGCATCGGCATCGTCGGCAAAGAGTTCGATATGGTCGATTTCGCCACCGTCATCGCCGCGGATCCCGGCGGCTTCCAGCCCTTCACGTACGGCCCACGCATACTCGGTAAGCTGCGGAATTTGGGCGGGATCGAGGGTGAAAGGATGATCGTTGATGAGGAAAAACCAGTTGCCGCCCCAGGCAATATCACCGGTGACGGTACCTACCGATGTGCTGACGCTGAGCTGTTTTTTGCCGCGCCGGGCCGGAACATTCTCCAGCGAGACACTGCCGTCCTGATGTAGCGTCGCGCTGACGTTGCCCACCGGCGTTTCAATCAGGTGGGTGCCCGGCTTAATGCGGCCAAGCCAGGCCAGCGAGGCGATAAGCCCGATGGTGCCATGGCCGCACATATTCAGAAAGCCGGCATTGTTGAAGAAAATCACCCCGGCGGTTGCCTGCGGTGAAACCGGCTTGCACAGCAGCGCCCCCACCAGCACATCGTTGCCGCGCGGCTCCAGGATAATCGCCTGGCGCCAGCGATCGAATTCGCTGGCGAAGCGTTCGCGGCGCTCCGCCATGCTGCCGTTACCGAGATCCGGAAAACCATCCACGATCAGGCGTGTCGGTTCGCCGCCGGTATGAGAATCAATGGCTCTGAGTTCAATGGGGTGGCGTGGCGCAGTCATGGCTATCTCCGGAGGTTAACGATTTGTTTCATCATGCTGGCGCAACAGACCGCCTCCGGCTTGAACGCTTTCACCACAGAAAATGACGAAATCGGCACAGTAAACGGCGGCGCCTGTTTATGAATGGCATAGTTATTTATTATTAATCATTTGGTTATTGCTGTGGTAAACCGAAGGTCGCCATCGCGCCAGCGGCGTACTCACGGGAAAATATAAACCGGAGTCAGGATCGCAAAACGCGGTATTGCTGCTTGATATGTTACTAAAAGGTGAATAAATATCCTCCCGTCATCCGCCATGAGGAAGCCTTATGTTCTGTGTTACTGCTGCTACTTCGGAGCACGCTCCGGTTGAGGCTACGGATCTGGCCGTGGATGAGCTGAGCCAGATTTGCGAAGGGCTGGCGCGCCAGCGCCCGGAAAACATGCCGTCGTTGCTCAATGCGCTGGCGCTCATCGCGCCGCTGCTGAACGCGATTCCCAATGTGGTCTTTTTTATCAAAGATGCCCAAGCGCGCTATCTGCTGGCGAACCTGACGCTGGCCCGTCGCTGCGGCTTTAAAAGCGTCTCCTCGCTGTTAGGCAAAACCTCGGCCGACGTCTTTCCATCGGCGCTGGGGCAGGGCTATACCGAACAGGATCTGCGGGTGTTGAGAGAAGGGGTGACCCTGCGCGACCAGCTCGAAATGCACCTCTATAACGGGCGTGAGCGCGGCTGGTGTCTGACGCAAAAGCTAGCGCTGCGCGATGTTCACGGCCAGGTGATCGGCATGGCGGGGATCTCGCACGATCTTCAGGAGGCCCACGCCCGACATCCGGCGTGGCAGCGGCTGGCGATCGTCGACGATCATATTCGTCGCCACTACCATCGACCGATCACCATGGAAGAGTTGACCGGGTTAAGCGGCATGTCCGTGGCGCAGATCGAACGCTATTGCAAACGGATCTTTCATCTCACGCCGCGGCAGATGATCCACAAAGTTCGCCTCGAAAAAGCCACCGAGCTGTTGGCGGGAGAGACGCCGATTACCGATATTGCGCTGCAGTGCGGCTATACCGATCACAGCGCCTTCAGCCGTCAGTTTAAAGCGATGACCGGCTCCACGCCGCGTGATTTTCGCCTGGCGCTGGCGGGATAATCGCCAGCTCACACTTTTTGCGACTGTGCTAATTTCGTCATCGTATTGGAGGAAAACCGACAAGCCGCCGGGTCCATGAAACGTCAATCTGTCAGTGAAAATTCACCATTCATTCACTTTGACTTAACAAAATGACGACAAGGAACCGAGCATGAGCAAAAAAGCGATTCACTGGAGCGGCGTATTTCCGGCAGTCAGCACGCAGTTTCGTCATGATTACTCCCTCGATTTGCACGCCACCCATGCGGTGATGAAAAATCTGGTCAGAGACGGTGTCTCCGGACTCGTGGTGTGTGGCAGCGTCGGGGAAAATACTTCGCTGACAACCGAGGAAAAACTGCAGATTATTGAAGTGGCGAAGGATGCGGCAGGCGGCAAAATTCCGGTGATTGCCGGGGTCGCCGAGTTCACTACCGCTTTCGCGCAGAAGATGGCGCAAGAGGCCGAGCGTGTTGGCGTCGACGGGATTATGGTGATGCCGGCGCTGGTCTACTCCTCGAAGCCGCACGAAACCGCCGCCCACTTCCGCAGCGTGGCCACCGCCACAGACCTGCCGATTATGGTTTATAACAACCCGCCGATTTACAAGAACGACGTCACGCCAGATATCCTCGCCACCCTGACCGATTGCGACAATATCGTCTGCTTCAAAGACTCATCCGGGGACACCCGTCGTTTCGTCGATCTGCGTAACACCGTCGGCGACCGCTTCGTGCTATTCGCCGGGCTGGATGACGTGGTGGTAGAGAGCATCGCCGTAGGCGCGGAAGGGTGGATTTCCGGAATGTCGAACGCTTTCCCGCGTGAAGGCGAAACCCTGTTCCGTCTTGCCGCACAGAAACGCTATGACGAAGCCATGGCGCTCTATCGCTGGTTTATGCCGCTGCTGCACCTGGACGCGCGTCCGGATCTTGTGCAGTGCATCAAGCTGTGCGAAGAGCTGCTGGGACGCGGCAGCGCCGTCACCCGTCCGCCGCGCCTGGCGCTGGAAGGGGAGACCCGTCAGCAGGTGGTGAATATCGTGGAACAGGCGCTGGCGACACGTCCTGTGCTGCCGGACGTAGGCCTGTGAGGCGGGGAGCGATGATGAGCGAAACAGAAATGACGGCGGGTCGGCAGTTTATCGCCGGGCGTCGCGTTGCCAGCGGCGAAGCCACGCTCCTCAGTCTGAAGGCGGCGGATGGCGATACCACCGGCCACCGTTTTTATCCGGCCTCGCGGGGGGAGGCCGCACTGGCGGCGCAGGCGGCGGCGCAGGCTTTTGCCGTCTATTCCGCAACCTTACCAGAGACGCGCGCACGCTTTCTGGAGACCATTGCCGATGAACTGGACCGGCTGAACGAGACTTTTTTTGCCATTGCCCATGCTGAGACAGCACTGCCGCTGGCGCGTTTACACGGCGAGCGGGCGCGAACCAGCGGTCAGCTGCGGATGTTTGCCGCTCTGTTGCGGTGCGGCGATGTTCTGGGGGCGCGCATTGATACGGCGCTGCCAGAGCGTCAACCCTTACCGCGAGCAGATCTGCGCCAGTACCAGGTGGCGCTTGGCCCGGTTGCGGTATTCGGCGCCAGCAATTTTCCGCTGGCCTTCTCTACCGCCGGCGGCGATACCGCCTCGGCGCTGGCGGCCGGTTGCCCGGTGGTGGTTAAGGCGCATCCCGGGCATATGGCAACCGCAGAGCAAACGGCGCAGGCCATTGTGCGGGCGGTGGAGAAATGCGCTTTGCCCGGTGGGGTGTTCAACATGATTTTTGGTACCGATATCGGTGCCGAGCTGGTGCGTCATCCGGCGATTCAGGCGGTGGGCTTCACCGGTTCGCTGACGGGGGGAAAAGCGCTACTCCAACTGGCGCAGCAGCGTCCGCAGCCAATCCCGCTGTTTGCGGAAATGTCGGCGATTAATCCGCTGATTATTTTGCCTCAGGCGCTGGCCGCGCGCACGGCGTCGCTGGCCAAAGATCTGGTGGCATCATTTACCCTCGGCGGAGGGCAATTTTGTACTCGCCCAGGGGTGATTCTGGCGCTCAAGGGCGAAGCGCTGACGCGCTTTAAAGCCGCGTTATGTGAACAGGTTCAGGCCGCGCCCGCTCAGGTTCTGCTCAACGCGCCGACGCTGCAACACTATCGCGCCGGTGTCGAGACGCTCGATACCTGTCCGGGTGTGCAGCGGCTGGCCAGCGGTGAAGCGACCAACGGCCAGCGGGCGCAGGCATTGTTGTACCTGGCGACGGCGGAGGCGTTCATGGCACCGGGTAGCGTGCTGCAAACCGAGGTGTTTGGCCCGCTGTCGATACTGGTGGAAGTGGCGGACGAGGCGCAGATGATGGCGCTGGTGAGTACGCTGCAGGGGCAACTGACGGCGACGCTGCATGCCGATGCGGACGATCGTCCCCTGGCGGCACGTCTGCTGCCACTGCTCAGTGATAAAGCCGGGCGGGTGCTGTTTAACGGCTATCCCACCGGCGTGGAAGTGTGCGATGCGATGGTGCACGGCGGCCCTTGGCCGGCCACTACCGATGCGCGCGGCACATCGGTAGGGACCCGGGCGATCGAACGTTTTCTTCGGCCGGTTTGCCTGCAGAACGCCCCTCCCACGTTGCTGCCGCCGGCCTTGCAGGATGCTAACCCTTTGAACCTGCTGCGCCTGGTAAACGGCCAGTGGACCCGGGAAGCGATTTCCCCCTCATGTTGACGGAAGGGCATCACGATGACTATTCACACTACGCATAACAGTCAAACCCGCGTTGTTGAGCCGGGTAAGTTTAAAAAGCAACTGACCTTAACCGATCTGACGTTTATTGGCCTGGGGGCGATTTTTGGTTCCGGCTGGCTCTTTGCCGCCAGCCACGTCGCGTCGATTGCCGGGCCCGCCGGGATTGCCTCCTGGGTGATCGGTGGCTTTGCAGTTTTGCTGCTGGGCATCGTTTACTGCGAACTGGGGGCGGCGTTGCCGCGTGCAGGGGGGATTATTCGTTATCCGGTCTTTTCGCACGGTGAGCTGATGGGGTATCTGCTTGGCTTTATTACGCTGATTGCCTTCTCAAGCCTCATTTCTATCGAAATTGTCGCCGCCCGTCAGTATGCCGCCGCCTGGTTCCCGGCGCTGACCCAGCCGGGATCCGGCTCGCCGACCCTGCTGGGTTGGGTGGTGCAGTTCCTGCTGCTGTGCTTTTTCTTTGCTCTTAACTACTACAGCGTCAAAACCTTTGCCCGCTCGAATAACTTTATCAGCGTGCTGAAGTTCCTGGTGCCGCTGCTGGTAGTGATTACCCTGTTCACCTTCTTTAAGCCGGAAAACCTGTATACTCAAGGGATTGCGCCGTTCGGTATGTCTGGCGTGGAAGCGGCGATCAGCGCTGGCGGGATTATCTTTGCCTATCTGGGCCTGACGCCGATTATCTCCGTCGCCAGCGAGGTTCAGCATCCGCAACGTACTATCCCGGTGGCGCTCATTCTGTCGGTGGTGCTGTCGACCATTATCTATGTGCTGCTGCAACTGGCATTTCTCGGCAGTATTCCGACGGAAATGTTAAGCGGCGGCTGGGCGGAAGTGAGTAAACAGTTCTCGCTGCCGTATCGCGATATCGCAATTACCCTCGGTATGGGCTGGCTGGCTTTTATGGTGATTAGCGACGCGATCATCTCCCCGAGCGGTACCGGCAATATTTACATGAACGCGACGCCGCGCGTTATCTACGGTTGGGCGAAAGCCGGAACCTTTTTTAAAGCTTTTACCCACATTGATAAAGAGTCCGGCATTCCGCGTCCGGCGCTGTGGTTGACTTTCGGTTTGTCCATCTTCTGGACGCTGCCGTTTCCCTCCTGGGAGCAGCTGATCAGTGTGGTCTCGGCCGCGCTGGTGTTAAGCTATGCGATCGCGCCGGTGACCGCCGCAGGGCTGCGCCGTAACGCGCCGGATCTGCCGCGTCCCTTCCGCGTGCGGGCGTTCGCGATTCTTGGGCCGGTGTCGTTCATGATCTCAGCGCTGATTGTGTACTGGTCAGGCTGGGC
>NZ_JBCNNS010000114.1:0-14226 GCF_039594335.1 Raoultella sp. | reverse complement strand
ATCATCAACTGACTGAGAAAGCTTAGGGAGTTGGGCAAGGTGTTGTTGATGTTTATTACGCTTAAATTTTGACAACATCACAGTGCGTTTCTTCTCTGTTTATTGAAGGGTCTTCTGTACCATGCAGACGACGTAAGCGGGCAATAATAACATTACTGTTCGCGAATGTGGTCAACAATTGCGGTCGCCAGTTTATGATTGTCGTGGTACCAATTGCAGGGACAAACTCACAATCCCGTCCTCCAGCTGAATATCAACCGCAAACCCCAGCTTCCTGGCAAGACCGATCATGCCCCTGTTATTGGGCATGGTAATGCCATTTAGCCGTTGCAGACCGTGGCTTTGGGTGTAGGCAATCAGCTTTTCCAGCAGCCTCCGGCCTAAACCTAACCCTTTTAGATCGGAACGAACCAGTACGGCAAATTCCGCATCAATGTTGTCAGGATCGGAGATGGCTCGCGTTACGCCAAGGATCTCATTGCCTTCGGCGCTGGTGCGGACGGCAACAAATGCCATTTCTCGATCGTAGTCGATCTGCGTCATATTGGCTAAGTCATCGTGCGTAAATTCGTTGATTTCGCTGAAATAACGATAGTACAGATCTTCTTTCGTTACCTGGCCGATAAAGGCCAGAAGCAGCGGTTCATCTTCCGGAAGGATTGGGCGGAACAGACAGCGCTCGCCATTTTTCATCACCACCCACTCTTCCTGCTGCTGCGGATAAGGGCGGATGGCCAGCCGACTCTCGCTGTCGCCAGTAAACGGGGCAAGGGCCAGCGTGACGTCAAGTGCGGTGAACTCGTTACCTGAAGCGAGCAGTGGGTGAATATCCAGCCGCTGGATCTCCGGACAATCGACGATTAGATTCGATACCTGGACCAGAAGCTGGCTCAGGCCAGAAACATCCAGCGGGCGTAGTGCGCTGCGGCCACGGATCTTCTTACTTTTGATCGCCTGGATCACCAGATAACGGGCAAGATTCATATTTAACGGCGGGAGGGCGACGGCGGCCTGATCTTCTGCGCGCCATTCGACGCCACCCTCGCCCAACATAATCAGCGGGCCGAACAGCGGATCGTGCTCAACGACGACCCGCAACTCCTGTGCACCGGCGCGGTTGGCCATACTTTGTACCAGCAGACCGTGAATACGTGCCTGGGGCCAGGCCATTTTGACGCGGTCGAAAATCGCATCCGCCGCCTGTTGCACCTCCACGGCGGTGCGCAAATAGAGCATCACGCCCTGAACTTCCGATTTGTGCGGAATATCAGGCGAGCGCAGTTTCAGCGCCACCGGGTAGCCAATTTGCTCGGCGATGTGCACTGCTTCGGCACTGTCGGCGGCAATCCAGGTTGGTAAGGTGTGGATCCCGTAAGCGTGCAATACCGGACTCACTTCATGGGTGTCTAACGAACGGGCGCCTTCGTGAATCGCCTGTTGCAACAACATATGGGCTTCTGCAGTATTGGCGGTCACCATATCTGACAGAACCGGCGTCTCCCGGAGCTGCTTCTGGTTACGCCGGTATTCCACCATGTGCATAAAAGCGGTAATGGTTCCTTCCGGCGTGCGGTAGGTTGGCAAGCCTGCATCGCTGAACAGGCGGCGAGCTTCCTGAGAAGAGTATTCGCCACACCAGTTCGTCAGTACCGTGACATATTTACCGCGCGGATGGTGTTTCAGCGCGTCGATCAGGGCCAGGGCGCTTTCGGTTCCCGGTGCAGCGGCGCTGGGGGAATGAATCACCAGCAGGGCGTCGTAATCCTGGCTATCCAGCAGAACGTTCAGCGCCTTAAGATAGTGTTCGCTGCTGGCATCGTCACGAAGATCCAGTGGGTTAGCGATACCGATACCGCCCGGCAGCGCCTGGCGTAGTTTTTCACCGGTCTCTTCGCTGAGGGTGGCAAGCTTGCCGTTTCGTAGCCACAGTTCATCTAGCGCCAACGCCGCAGGGGCGGCACCGTTGCTAATGATCATCAATTTCTCACCCCGTAGCGGGCGCATATGGCTGAGGGTTTCAACCGCAGAGAAGAGCTCATGAGTATCCTGCACGCGCAGTAAGCCTGCCCGTTGAATCGCAGCGTCCCAGGCCGGATCCATACCCGAATTAACGTGGAGCAGCTTTTGCGCGGCGGGACTGCGGCCGCTTTTGATCACCAGGATCGGTTTATTACGCGATGCACTGCGCGCCGCGGACACAAAACGCCGGGCGTCGCTCAGGTGTTCAAGATAGAGCAGAATGGCGCTGGTTTTACTATCGCGGGCAAGGAAGTCGAGGAGATCGTCGACATCAATGTCCAGGCTATCCCCAAGGGCAATAAAATAAGAAAAGCCCATCTCGCGCTGCTGCGCCCAGTCAAGAATGGTATTGGAAACCGCGGCGGACTGGGAGATAAACGCCAGTTTGCCGCGATGAATCGGTACCGGTGAAAAGCTGGCATTCAGCCCCTGCCAGGGCGCAAGCAGGCCCAGGCTGTTGGGGCCAAGCAGGCGCATTTGGTAGCGTGCGGCGCATTCCAGCAGCAGGGGATATTGTTCCGGCGGGGAGGAGAGAATAATGCAGGTTTTGCACCCCTTTTTCCCCAACGCGTCTAGCAGCTCGGGGTTTCGCCGGGCGTTGGTGCAGAGCACGGCCAGGTCCGGGGTGAAGGGCAGACTGTCGATGGCCGGCCAGGCCAGTACGCCCAGAACGGCTTTCCAGGCCGGAGTGACGGGTAAGACCGGGCCGTTGAATCCCCCGGCCAGCAGGTTACGCATCATCAGATAACCGGCACGCTGTGGTTTCATTGATGCGCCAATGACGGCGATCGACTTTGGCCGCAGCAGTGCTTCCAGGCCTCGTTGGCTCATACCGGTCTCCTTTGATCCCCAGTGACCGAATGATTTTAAACGCTTTCTGCCATTTGTGCTGTGATGCTGCCCTTATGCTGCGTTTTTCCCGCCAGATAGCGGGTACGGAACAGGCTAAAATGGTCCTCGAGCGCGCACGCGGCTGTCCGGTCATCAGCAAGGTCGAGCAGCGCAATGGCAACTTCCGCGGTACAGTACTGCCCCTGCGCATGGGCCTCTCTCAGATGGTAGGCCGAAATGCGCGACAGATCGACTGATATGACTGGCAGCGCATCAAGGTACGGGCTTTTGCGAAACATTTTTCGCGCTTCCGTCCAGGTTCCGTCGAGCATGATAAACAGCGGCGGTTTCCCCGTCGGCGGGGCGCTCAGTACCTGGCGTTCCGCTCCTGCGTAAGAGGCCGGGAAAACCACCATAGGCTGGTAATTCGGGTTGGCGACCAGATCGAGTAACGCCTGCGGTGGCTCGGTTCGCGACCATTGAAAGGCTTCCGTGTCCGGCAGGATGTCGGCAATAAGGCGTCCGGTATTGCTCGGCTTCATCGGCTCGGTATCGAACATCACCAGGCAGAAACGACTGGCGGCAGTTGCTGGCGTCAGGGTCGCGCACAGGCACTGCTTCAGCGGTAACAGACAGCGTTGGCAGCGATGGATTCGGTTACCGCGTGCGAGAAAAGGTCGGGTCGCGCGAGCGAGACGTTCGGCGCGAAGGCGAAGGACGGCGTTATCAATCATAAAGTGTCGCTAAGAAAAAACGCCATTGTCGCAGAGGTGAAAAAGGGGCACAAGCTGTGCCCCGCCAGGTTTACTGCGCGTTGGCTTCATTCAGCCAGCTGTCGAACGGCGCTTTCGGTACCGCACCGTTAAGCATGTCGATGACTTCGCCTTTTTTAAAGATCATAATGGTTGGGATACTGCGGATGCGGAAACGCGCGCTCAGCTCGCGTTCGGCTTCGGTATTCACTTTGACGAAGCGCATCTTGCCGCTGCGTTCTTCCGCGACGTCTTCAAAGATCGGCGCAAAATTACGACAAGGACCGCACCATGGCGCCCAGAAATCGACAACAATAGGCAGATCGTCCTTAAGTAGTTTATCCAGCGTTGCCCCGGTCGCGTTGATTACGTCGCCATCAAAAAGATCGTGGCCGCAGCGTCCGCACTTAGCGCCATCGGCGCTACGATCGTCGGGGATGCGGTTCAGAGCCTGACAACTGGCACAAACGGTATTCATAACTAACCTCTGGTTATGGGTTGCAGCGTGGCGCGTGGCCGATTTGTTTCTTTAATGTTACATATTATCGATTAGCTGCTATTAAACAACAATGTGTTTTGTTCGATGAATACGATAGACCCTATCTTTTAAACGAAATCATGGCGCAGCGGTGACACATCGGGTAATCTTCGCGCTTCGCGCAGCGCAGGTGGAGAAAATTGATGAGCGACGAACTGAAAAATAAAAGCGGCAAGGTCAAAGTGATGTATGTCCGCAGTGATGATGATTCTGACAGACGCACCCACAACCCGCGTACCGGGAAAGGGGGAGGGCGCCCAGGAAAATCTCGTGTTGACGGCCGTAGCCGCCCTGCTCGCGACGAACGTAACAGCCGCGGTGAAGACCGCAAACGTGACGATCGTAAACGTGATGATTTCGATCGCGACAGCTCTTCTCCGTGGCGTACCGTCTCGCGTGCGCCAAACGATGATGCATCAGTGAAGCCAGATCACGGCGGGATCAGCGGTAAAAGCTTTATCGATCCGGAAGTGTTACGTCGTCAGCGCGCGGAAGAGACCCGCGTGTACGGGGAGAATGCTTGTCAGGCGCTGTTTCAGAGCCGTCCGGAAGCGATTGTTCGCGCCTGGTTTGTACAGAGTGTCACGCCGCGTTTCAAAGAGGCGCTGCGCTGGATGGCGGCCAACCGCAAAGCTTATCATGTGGTTGATGAAGCTGAACTGGCAAAAGCTTCTGGTACCGAGCATCACGGTGGCGTGTGCTTCCTGATTAAGAAACGTAACGGTACCTCGGTGGCTCAGTGGGTCGCCAGAGCCGATGCTGAAGATTGCGTGCTAGCGCTGGAAGATGTCGGTAACCCGCACAACCTCGGTGCGATCATGCGTAGCTGCGCGCATTTTGGCGTGAAAGGTGTGGTGGTGCAGGATGCCGGCATGCTGGAATCTGGTGCGGCAATCCGTACCGCAGAAGGCGGTGCAGAGCACGTCGAGCCGATCACCGGCGACAGCTTTATCGACACTCTCGAGCAGTTCCGCAACGCAGGTTACGCTATTGTTTCGACCTCCAGCCACAACGGCACGCCGTTGCATAAGGCTGAGCTGCCGAAGAAAATGGTGCTGGCATTAGGCCAGGAGCGCGACGGCCTGTCTGATGCGGCTATCTCCAGTGCCGATCTGAATGTGGCCATTGAAGGTACCGGCAATGTCGAAAGCCTGAACGTCTCCGTGGCGACCGGCGTATTGCTGGCCGAGTGGTGGCGTCAGAACAAGGCCTGATGGTTGGGTTCAACTGAAAAAATGCCAGCGTGATGCTGGCATTTTTGTTTCCGCGAAAGGAGGAGGCTAGGCATCCCCGGTTGGCAATACCGGCATCCAGTCAATGGCGGACTCGCCGCGCTCGGCCAGCCACTGATTAGTCTGGACAAAGTGATTACTACCGAAGAAGCCGCGATGGGCGGAAAGCGGCGAAGGATGCGGTGCTTTTAGCACGCAATGACGTTGCCTGTCGATAATTGCCCCTTTTTTCTGCGCGTGGGCGCCCCACAGTAAAAACACGACCCCTTCCCGATGTTCGTTGATCAATGAAATGACCTTGTCGGTAAAGGTTTCCCAGCCAAGGCTGGCATGTGAATGGGCCTGACCCGCCCGCACCGTCAGGACGGTATTGAGTAGCAGCACCCCTTGTCGCGCCCAGCTTTCCAGATAACCGTGCGTCGGACGGTTGAATCCCGGGATCGTCCCTTCCAGTTCTTTATACATATTTAATAGCGACGGCGGCGTCTGAATTCCCGGTAGTACGGAGAAGGCCAGACCGTGCGCCTGTCCGGGGCCGTGATAAGGGTCCTGACCAAGAATAACCACTTTGACATTGCCAAGTTCGGTATAACGAAAGGCATTGAAGACATCTTTTTGCGGCGGATAAATCGTCATGCCCGACTGGCGCTCTGCGGCAACGGTTTTCAGGGTATTC
The DNA here is from genome assembly GCF_039594335.1 of Raoultella sp. Taxonomy (NCBI): domain Bacteria; kingdom Pseudomonadati; phylum Pseudomonadota; class Gammaproteobacteria; order Enterobacterales; family Enterobacteriaceae; genus Klebsiella; species Raoultella sp. Next base: position 8,178 of record NZ_JBCNNS010000114.1, on the reverse strand, counting down.
ACAAAATAGGGCTGCTGCTTCTCTTCCGCCAGCACGTTGTGCCAGGTTAATGGAGGGGTCATCTTGCTCTCCTGCAAAGTGTCATCGCTATAGCTTAACTGCTTCTTTCTGCATAACAAAATCCACGGCGCCAGACTGACGTTTTGCATGCAAAATAAATTGAAAATTTACAAAAATATTTTACATGGCCTCTGGCGTAACTTGATGTAAAACAATAATATCCCTCTATACCCATTTTTATTGAGTGGTTTTTGTTGATTTAAGTCAATGAATGCCGGTTGTTTGGCTGATATACATACACTCAGACAACAATGGTTTTACCAATTGGCCGGGAATGGGCCAAAAAGACGAATAAATATTGCCTAAGGGAGGCATCAAATGATTACTGGTATCCAAATTACGAAAGCTGCAAACGACGACCTGCTGAACTCTTTCTGGCTGCTGGATAGCGAAAAAGGCGAGGCCCGCTGCCTGTGTGCAAAAGGGAGCTTTGCTGAAGATGACGTGGTTGCGGTCAAAAAACTGGGTGAAATCGAATACCGCGAAATTCCGCTCGATGTGAAACCGGAAGTCCGTGTAGAAGGCGGCCAGCATCTGAACGTTAACGTGCTGCGTCGTGAAACGCTGCTGGATGCGGTTGAACATCCGGAAAAATACCCGCAGTTGACTATCCGTGTCTCTGGCTACGCGGTGCGCTTTAACTCCCTGACGCCAGAACAGCAGCGTGACGTTATCGCTCGTACCTTTACTGAAAGCCTGTAAGTCGACGCTTTAATATAAATATAAAAACGCCGGGATATCCCGGCGTTTTTTTGTTACTGCTGATTTTCACCCGCACTGCCGCTTGGTTTACGACGCTTGCCAACATTTTTGGCGTCGCGGTGACGTTTCTTCACTCGTGGTTTTTCTTTATCTTTCTCTTTTTTCTGCTCGGCGCGTTTAGCCAGTACCTTTTTGGACGGCTTACCGGTCTGCTTCTCGCTCGGTGCGCGGGTTGTCGGGCGCAGTTCATCAATAACGCGCGCTTTAAGCGGCTCGTCAATATAGCGGCCGATTTTACCTAACAGCAGATGGTCATGAGCTTCAACCAGGGAAATGGCAACGCCTTTTTTCCCCGCGCGACCGGTGCGTCCGATACGATGCAGATAGGTATCAGCCGTGCGCGGCATGTCAAAGTTGAAAACGTGGCTCACGTCCGCAATATCTATCCCACGGGCAGCGACGTCTGTTGCAATCAGCACATTCATACGACCGTCGGTCATCCGCTTGATGGCTTCGTTACGTTTTGCCTGCACCATTTCGCCTTCCAGCCAGCAGGTATTGATCCCCGCTTCGCGCAGCCAGGAAGCCAGTTCATGAACGCGCTCGCGCTTACGGACAAAGACGATAGAGCGGGTTGCATCCGGCTGTTTCAGCAGGTTAACCAGTAGCGCAGTTTTGTGCTTAATGTCATCGGCACGGTAGTACCACTGATGAATTTTCTTACGTTCGCGCGTGGAGGGACTGGCGGAGACTTCAACGGGCTCTTCCAGCAGGCGCTCGGCAAAGTCCTTAATGGCATCGCCTTCGAGGGTCGCGGAAAACAGCATAGTCTGCTTACGCCAGCGGGTTTCACCGGCAATGTGCTCAATATCCTGAGCGAAGCCCATGTCCAGCATACGATCCGCTTCATCAAGGATCAGCGTTTCGACCGCCCGGCAGTCGAAGTTTTCTTCTTTAATATATTGCAGCAGTCGGCCGGTGGTGGCGACCACGATATCCTGGTTTTCGCTGAACACTTCCGCGTGGTTCATGTAGGCGACACCGCCGGTAATCGTGGCAATGTCCAGATGGGTGTGTGCGGCCAGCTCACGGGCATGGTCGGCAACCTGCATCGCCAGCTCACGGGTCGGCGTCAGGATAAGAATACGCGGCGGCCCCGACTTTTTACGCGGAAAATCAAGCAGGTGCTGCAACGCTGGCAGCAGATACGCCGCTGTTTTACCGGTACCTGTCGGGGCTGAACCCAGAATGTCACGGCCATCAAGCGCAGGCGGAATAGCGGCGGCCTGAATGGCTGTCGGGCGTGTGAAACCTTTTTCCTGGAGGGCTTCCAGAAGGTTTTCGTCGAGTTCAAGTTCGGAAAAAGTCGTTACAGTCATGATCTACCTCTGAGTGGACCGACGATTATAGACGTTACGGGCATAATGTTCATCTGTTTGTAAGGCTATCTGTTCTCCGGTATTGTGCATAGCTTCAGGCTCAGGAGTTTTTGTTTGCAAGGTTATTCAGGATGTCTCAGTCGAAGTTTGCGCTGCCGCGCAATGGTTTTACGTTTAAACAGTTTTTTGTTGCTCACGACCGCTGTGCGATGAAAGTGGGCACCGACGGCATTTTACTAGGCGCGTGGTCGCCGATCGTGCAGGTAAAACACGTGCTGGATATCGGGACCGGTAGCGGTTTGCTGGCGTTAATGCTGGCTCAGCGAACCGACGACCGGGTCATGCTGGATGCGGTAGAACTTGATGAAGAGGCGACAGCGCAGGCGCGCGAAAACGTGGTGACCTCGCCGTGGGGGGCGCGTATCCAGGTACATCAGGGGGATATTCAACAGTGGCAGCCTGCGCAAACCCGACGTTATGAACTGATTGTCAGCAACCCGCCTTTTTTTACAGAAGGAGTGCCTTGTGCAACCTCGCAGCGCGAACAGGCGCGATATACGACGACGCTCGATCACATCACGCTGTTAACCTGCGCCGCGGAGTCGATCACCGAAGAGGGTTTTTTCTGCGTAGTGTTACCGGTGGATATTGGTAATGCGTTTGTTCAACGCGCCCAAACTATGGGCTGGCATCTGCGTTTACGCACCGATGTCGCAGAAATGGAAATGCGCCCGCCGCATCGCGTACTGCTGGCTTTCTCGCCGACCGCGGGAGAGTGTTTTAGCGATCGGCTGATTATCCGTGGGCCTGAGCAGCAATACTCCGAAGGGTTTACTGCTCTGACCCAGGATTTCTACCTCTTTATGTGAGCCACTGGTGACAGAATTGACGGGCCGCTATCCGCAAGTTGTTGCGGGTAATCCAGAGTATAGTGCAGCCCACGGCTCTCTTTACGCTGCATTGCGCAGCGAACGATCAGCTCGGCCACCTGTACCAGGTTGCGCAACTCCAGCAAATTGTTCGATACGCGAAAGCGGGCGTAATATTCGTCGAGCTCCTGCTGCAACATGGTAATTCGTCGTAGCGCACGCTCCAGCCGGCGAGTGGTGCGGACAATCCCCACATAGTCCCACATCAATAATCTCAGCTCGTGCCAGTTATGTTGAATCACCACCAGTTCATCGGGGATTTCAACCTGACTCTCATCCCAGGAAGGGAGATCATTAACCGGTTGGGCCAGCGGCAGGCGCTGGAGAATATCCTCGGCAGCGGACCAGCCGTAGACCAGGCATTCGAGCAGCGAATTTGACGCCATGCGGTTGGCTCCGTGCAGCCCGGTGTAGCTCACTTCGCCAATCGCATACAGGCCGTCAACATCAGTACGTCCGTTGTCATCAACCATCACGCCGCCGCAGGTATAGTGGGCGGCGGGGACAATCGGTACGGGCTCTTTTGTCAAATCGATACCCAGGCCGAGTAGTTTTTCGTAAATCATCGGGAAATGCTGACGAATAAAGGCTTCAGGCTTATGGCTGATATCGAGATACATACAATCGACGCCGAGGCGTTTCATCTCATGGTCAATCGCGCGGGCGACGATATCGCGTGGGGCCAGCTCGCCACGTTCGTCAAAATCGGGCATAAACCGGGTACCGTCCGGGCGTTTCAGGTATGCGCCCTCGCCGCGTAATGCTTCGGTTAACAGGAAATTGCGTGCCTGCGGGTGGTACAGGGCGGTGGGGTGAAACTGGTTGAATTCGAGGTTGGCCACGCGACAGCCAGCGCGCCAGGCCATAGCAATGCCGTCGCCGGAAGAGACATCCGGATTGGTGGTGTACTGATAGACTTTCGCTGCCCCGCCAGTGGCCAGTACGACGGATTTCGCGCTGCAGGTCTCAACCTTTTCTTTATTTCGGTTCCAGATCCAGGCGCCCACCACACGACGGGTCCCCGGCAGGCCGATTTTATCGGAAATGATCAAATCGACGGCGTTACTCCGCTCCAGAATATGAATATTCGGGTGTGCGAGCGCCTGGCCAACCAGCGTCGTTTCCACTGCTTTACCGGTGGCATCGGCTGCATGGAGGATCCGGCGATGGCTATGACCGCCTTCACGGGTCAGGTGGTAGCTCTGTTCGCCGTTGGCCTGAGTCTGAGTATCAAACAGTACACCCTGATCGATAAGCCATTGCACGCAAGGTTTGGCGTTGCTGGCGACGAAAGAGACCGCATGGCGATCGCACAGGCCAGCCCCGGCGATGAGCGTATCTTCAACGTGAGATTCCACGCTGTCGGTTTCATCAAAAACGGCGGCAATGCCGCCCTGCGCATAGAATGTGGAACCTTCGCTGACAGGGCCTTTGCTCAGTACGGTGACGGAGCTGTGCTCCGCCAGACGGAGCGCAAGGGACAAACCGGCAGCGCCGCTGCCGATAATCAGCACATCACAGGAGAAGTCAGGAGTCGTATTCATAGCCTTTGTTTAATTTACTAAACACATTTTTGCCACAATAGCACCAGGTCGTGATAAATCGTACATTTTTTTTACTGACCGTTGTGGAAACTAAACATAAGCGGCTGGGGCGGAGCAGTGTAAACGAAAGAAAATATTTGCGAAGCAGGTCGTTAGCTTCAGATTTTATAGTGAAATAAAAACGAGGTTACGTTACCCTTCTGGCGGACCTTACGCTTTTTCTTCATCATCTTACCTGGCGTTGAGTTGCGGGACATATAATGAGAGATAACAAATCGTCCGCCATTGCCAGACAAAATCAAAGGCGTAATGGAACTTTATTGTTTTCAGACACTCCAATCGTCTGCTTGCTCATATTGCAGTGATTGGGTAGTGCTTTGAAGACGCATGGGAATTGGGTTTGGGGAGACATTACCTCGGATGAGCGAGCAGTTAACGGATCAGGTCCTCGTCGAACGGGTCCAGAAAGGAGATCAGAAAGCGTTTAACTTGCTGGTGGTGCGCTATCAGCATAAGGTCGCGAGCCTGGTCTCCCGCTATGTGCCACCGGGCGATATCCCTGACGTTGTTCAGGAATCGTTCGTAAAAGCATGGCGCGCGCTGGAGTCCTTCCGGGGGGATAGTGCTTTTTATACCTGGTTATATCGCATCGCCGTAAACACGGCCAAGAATTATCTGGTAGCTCAGGGACGCCGCCCACCATCCAGCGATGTTGACGCCAACGAGGCAGAAAACTTCGAAAGTGGTGGGGCGCTGAAAGAAATTTCGAACCCTGAGAACTTAATGTTGTCAGAAGAACTGAGACAAATAGTTTTTCGTACCATTGAATCACTCCCGGAAGATTTACGTATGGCAATTACGTTGCGGGAGTTGGATGGCCTGAGCTATGAAGAGATAGCCGCTATCATGGATTGTCCGGTAGGAACGGTACGTTCGCGCATATTCCGGGCACGAGAAGCTATTGATAATAAAGTTCAACCGCTTATCAGGCGTTGACGATAGCGGAATACTGAAAAGGGTATCAGGCATGCAGAAAGAAAAACTTTCGGCCTTAATGGATGGTGAAACGCTGGATAACGAGCTGCTCAATGAGCTGAGCCGTTCTTCTGAAATGCAAAAGACCTGGGAGATTTACCATCTCATCCGTGATTCGCTGCGAGGCGATACCGCTGAGATGCTCCATTTTGATATCTCAGCCCGCGTGATGGCCGCCATTGAGAACGAGCCCGTTCGTCAGGCGGTGCCGCTTATTCCTGAATCTCAGCCAGCACCACATCAGTGGCGTCAGATGCCTTTCTGGCAGAAGGTCCGCCCGTGGGTCAGCTCACTGACTCAGATGGGTGTTGCGGCGTGCGTTTCGCTTGCTGTTATCGTCGGTGTCCAGCAGTATAATGGTCATAGCGAATCCGCTCAGCAGCCCGAAGCGCCTGTTTTCAACACAATGCCGATGATGGGTAAAGCCAGCCCGGTAAGTCTTGGTGTGCCGGCTGATGCTTCCGCAGGGAGCGGCCAGCAGGCTCAGGTGCAAGAACAGCGCCGTCGTATTAATGCTATGCTGCAGGACTATGAATTGCAGCGTCGCCTGCATGCAGAACAGCTTCAGTTTGGTCAGGCCCAGACTCAGCAAGCCGCTGTTCAGGTGCCAGGCTATCAAACTTTAGGAACGCAATCGCAGTAATGAAGCAACTTTGGTGTGCCATGTCGCTCATGGCAGGCAGCCTGTTCTTCTCTGTCAACGCCTCGGCTGATACATCGTCCGGGGCGTTGTTGCAGCAAATGAACCTGGCCAGCCAGTCCCTCAATTATGAGCTGTCTTTCGTCAGCATTAACAAACAGGGCGTTGAGTCGTTGCGTTATCGTCACGCTCGGCTGAACAATCAACCTCTTGCCCAGCTTTTACAACTCGACGGCCCACGCCGGGAGGTTGTACTGCGTGGCAATGAAATCAGCTATTTTGAGCCGGGACTCGATCCGTTCACGCTGAATGGCGACTATATCGTCGATTCATTACCTTCGCTGGCCTACACCGACTTTAAGCGACTGGCTGCCTACTACGACTTTATCTCCGTCGGACGCACTCGCATTGCTGACCGGCTATGTGAAGTGATTCGTGTTGTCGCGCGGGACGGGACGCGCTATAGCTATATCGTCTGGCTGGATGCGGAAACCAAATTGCCTATGCGCGTTGATTTGCTCGATCGCGACGGGGAAACGCTGGAGCAGTTCCGGGTCGTTTCCTTTAACGTTGGCGACAAAGTTAGCAGCAGTATGGAGACCCTGGCGAAAGCCAGCCTGCCTCCCCAGCTGTCGGTGCCGGAAGGGGGCGATAAAGCCAACTTCAACTGGGCGCCCGCCTGGCTGCCGCAGGGTGTTTCCGAAGTCTCCAGCAGCCAGCGTCGTTTGCCGACATTTGATGGTCCGGTTGAATCTCGCCTGTACTCAGATGGGCTGTTTAGCTTCTCGATTAACGTGAATCGCGCATCGGCAAGCAGCAGCGATCAACTGCTGCGTACCGGGCGTCGTACCGTGAGCACGACAGTACGTGATAACGCCGAGATAACCGTGGTTGGCGAGCTGCCGCCGCAAACGGCTAAACGCATCTCTGACAGCATCAAATTCGGGACAGTGCAATGATTAAAGAATGGGCCACGGTCGTCTCCTGGCATAACGGTATGGCGCAGGTGCACTGTGACGTCAAAGCGTCGTGTAGCAGTTGCGCCTCGCGCGCCGGTTGCGGCAGTCGGGTGCTGAACAAGCTGGGGCCGCAAACCAGCCACACGATCAGCGTTCCCAGCGAACAGCCGCTGTCCGCCGGGCAAAAAGTCGAACTGGGGATTGCTGAAAGCAGCCTGCTGGGCTCGGCGGTTTTAGTCTATATGGCGCCGCTGGTTGGGCTGTTTATCATGGCGTCTGTTTTTCAGGTTTTGTTTGCAAATGATTTCGCTTCGCTGTGTGGGGCGCTACTCGGCGGCGTTGGTGGATTTCTGGTGGCGCGCGGGCTTTCGCCCGGATTAGCCGCCCGCCAGTCGTGGCAGCCAGTTATTATTAGCGTGGGCCTGCCGCCAGATTTGGTGCGCGTAGAGACACCATCTTCAGAACCAGGCCAGTGATTCCACTGGCCTTTATTTTTTGATTTATTACCCCCGCCAGAACACATCATTTGCTACGGTTCTGCTGCTGGTAAGAGCATTTCCTGGTTTCGCGGATGTAGTGTAGAATGCGGCGTTTTCGGATTAAAAAACGTCAGGCACAGAACAGCGGCCTCATGATACGCGTAAGGCATAATTAACTCTAAAATATGAAGAATATACGTAACTTTTCAATCATCGCTCATATCGACCACGGTAAATCGACGTTGTCTGACCGTATCATCCAGATTTGCGGTGGCCTTTCCGATCGTGAAATGGAAGCCCAGGTACTGGACTCCATGGATCTGGAACGTGAGCGTGGCATCACCATTAAGGCGCAAAGCGTCACCCTGGATTACAAGGCGAACAACGGCGAAACCTACCAGCTGAACTTTATCGATACTCCGGGGCACGTTGACTTCTCTTATGAGGTGTC
>NZ_JBCNNS010000113.1:0-14106 GCF_039594335.1 Raoultella sp. | reverse complement strand
TTTGACGCGCTGGGGCTGTTCCCGCTGCAGATTAACCCACACTTTACCAACGCGCTGCCGCAAGGACATCAGGGCGAAACCCGTGAGCAGCGCATTCGTGAACTGCTGGTCGTGGCTCCGGAGCTGACGATCATCGGTCTACCGGAAGGCAACTGGATTCAGGTAACCCAGGGCCACGCCACGCTCGGCGGTCCAAATCCGACGCTGGTGTTCAGAGCCGGCGAGGAAGCGATGGCCCTGAGCGCAGGCCATCGTTTCTGAACCTCGACCACACTTTTCCCGGAGGCGGTACTGCGCATCTGTCCGGGCTACCCGTCCGCAGACGACGATGGACAATCGCCCAGTGAGGCGCAGCGGTAGCTCGGTTAAGCGTAGCGCGAGCCGGGGGCAGGCAACAAGCGCTTAATAATCATCGCGCTCATCGTCCTCATCCGGCTGCTCCATCACGCTGTATGCCACCGAGCAGAACAATGAGTTCAGGCGTTTCATATCCCCCAGTAACCCCAGGTGCAGCGAGCTGGTCTCGATGCTCTGTACGTTCTGCTGGTGCAGACGGTCGACGTGCGCATGCGAGTAGCGGCGGTTGAGAATGCGGAAACGATGCTTGTTGCGGCGCAGGCGTCGGGCGCTCGGGACATCGCTGGAGAAAAAGACCGACATCGCCAGTTGCAGGTTGCTCAGCAGTTGCTCATACAGCCCGTCCAACTCCTTCAGCCCTTCCACCGAAAAGGCGCGCCGCGCCGCCAGCGATTTATCAGCGATTTCACTCCCCATTCTCTCGACGATATCGGAAGCCTGCTCCAGATTGAGCGCCATTTCGATGATCTCCGCCCAGCGGCGGGATTCCTCTTCGGCCAGCTCATCTTTCGGCATGCGGGCCAGATAGAGCTTGATCGCGGTGTAGAGCACGTTGATATCGTCAGCCAGCCTGCGCAGCTCTTTCGCCTCCCGCGGCTCGCCATGAATCACCTTGTGCAGCCCCTCGAGCATCTGCTCCATCGCGTCGCCAATGCGCAACGTTTCGCGCGCGGCATTCGCCAACGCCAACGCCGGCGTATCCAGCGCCGTAGTATCCAGATGTTTTGGTTTGAGATGGAGATCCAGCTCAGGATCTTCACGAATCATCCGCTTACAGAGTCTGGCCATGGGATCGGCAAACGGCACCATCGCCACGCAGCGAATCAGGTTGTAGAAAACATGGAAGTAGATGACCAGTTCCGCTTCCGGCAGCGGCATACGATGCATCGCATCGGCCAGCACATGCACAAACGGCAGAATAATCAGGCTACCCACCAGCTTGAACAACAGACTGCCGAGCGCCACGCGACGTGCAGACGCGTTGGCGGCGCCGTTGTTAATCATCGCCAGAATCCCCGAGCCGAGGTTGGCGCCAATGACCAGGCACAGCGCAACCGGAAACGAAATTACGCCGGTTGAAGTCAGGGTTGCCGTTAACAGCACGGCCGCCAGGCTGGAGTAGCTGATGATGGCGAACATGGCGCCAATCAGCGCATCCAGCATAATGTCGCCAGTCAACGAGGCGAAAATCACCTGCACGCCATTTGCCTGGGTGATGGGATGAACCGCCTGTACAATCAGTTCCAGCGCTAACAGGATCAACCCCAGACCGATCCCCACCCGTCCAAGCTGGCCGGCACGCGTTTGTTTGCGACCGAGGAAAAAAACCACGCCGATAAAAATCAGCAGCGGCGACAGCCATGACAGATCGAAGGTCAGCACCCTCGCCATCAATGCGGTCCCTACATCGGCCCCCAGCACAATCACCAGCGCAGGCGTCAGCGCGACCAGATCCTGAGCGACAAATGAGGTGACCAACATGGTGGTGGCATTGCTGCTCTGAACCAGAGCCGTGACGCCAATTCCCGCACAAAAAGCGAGCGGTTTTTTCTCAACGCTACTACTGAGGACAGAACGCAGGCGCGCGCCAAATACACGCATCACGCCGGTACGAACGATGTGGGTCCCCCAGACCAGCAGGGCAACAGCAGACAACAGATGCAGCAGAGTTAACACGGATTCTTATTCTCCTTATTATCCGACGGATAAATACCAATAACCCGTTCTGAACGCGCCAGGCTTATCCGGGCGATATCGTCCGGGCCGATATCAGTCGATGCCGGCCGTTCTGGATCACTACTCCAGTATAAGGGTTTCACCACAATAAAGAGACAGGGCGCCTCAATGGTGCCCTGTAAGTTGTAAGCTAAGATGACGGAGTTGTGGCAGGTCGCGTTCTAATCCGCGTCATATCCCAGGTTTGGCGCCAGCCAGCGTTCTACTTCCGCAGGCGTCATCCCTTTACGCTGGGCGTAATCTTCCACCTGATCGCGCTGAATTTGCGCCACCGCGTAATACTTGCTGTCAGGATGGCTGAAGTACCAGCCGGAAACCGATGCGCCCGGCCACATGGCGAATGACTCTGTCAGCTTCATGCCAGTATGCGCCTCGACATCCAGCAGTTCCCAGATCACCGCTTTTTCCGTGTGCTCCGGGCAAGCCGGGTAGCCCGGCGCGGGGCGGATCCCCTGGTAGTTTTCGCGGATCAGCTCCTCGTTGCTGAAGTTCTCATTCGCCGCATAGCCCCAGTAGACCTTACGCACGCGTTCATGCAGATATTCGGCAAACGCTTCCGCCAGACGGTCGGCGATGGCTTTTACCATGATCTTGTTGTAATCATCGTGCTGCGCCTCAAACGCTTCCGCCAGCGCGTCCTCTTCTAGCCCGCCGGTTACCGCAAACGCGCCGAGGTAGTCCGCTTTGCCGCTGAGCTTCGGTGCCACAAAATCGGCAAGGCAATAGTTGGCAAAGCCGACTTTCTCCGTCTGCTGACGCAGATGGTGGCTGACCGTCAGCACATGAGTTCGGGTTTCATCGCGATAGATTTCAATATCATCCCCCACGCGGTTTGCCGGGAATAGCCCCACCACGCCGCGCGGATTCAGCGTCTTCCCAGCACTGAGCTTATCCAGCAACTCGTTAGCATCGTGAAACAAGCGCTTCGCTTCTTCACCCACCACCTCGTCTTCGAGGATACGCGGGTATTTACCGGCCAGCGACCAGGTCATAAAGAAAGGTGTCCAGTCGATGTAGTTGCGTAGGGTTTCGATGCTGGCTTCGACACTCTGCACACCCAGACGATGAGCAACCGGTGGCGTGTAACTGGCCCAGTCAAAGGCCAGATCGTTTTCACGGGCGGCCTGTAATGTGACTGGCGGCGTGCGCGGCTTCTTACGGGCATGCTGGACACGCACGGTTTCGTACTCGCGACGCGTGCGCGCAACAAACTCATCGTGCTGGATGTCGGAGAGCAGGGCCGAGACCACGCCCACGGTACGCGAGGCGTTCTGCACGTAGACCGTCGGACCGCTGTAGTTCTGCTCGATTTTGACCGCCGTATGAGCCTTCGACGTCGTGGCTCCGCCAATCAGCAGCGGAATCGTAAAGCCCTGGCGTTCCATCTCTTTCGCCACGTTGACCATTTCGTCCAGCGATGGCGTAATCAGCCCGGAGAGGCCAATCAGGTCGGCATTCACTTCGCGGGCGGTTTTGAGGATTTTGTCCGCCGGCACCATCACGCCAAGATCGATAATTTCGTAGTTATTGCACTGCAGCACCACACCAACGATATTTTTACCGATGTCGTGGACATCGCCTTTCACGGTCGCAATAACCATCTTGCCGTTGCTGGAGCCTTTTTCCTTGCTGGCTTCGATATACGGCTCCAGATAGGCCACCGCCTGTTTCATCACGCGGGCCGACTTCACCACCTGCGGCAGGAACATTTTACCTTCGCCGAACAGGTCGCCGACCACGTTCATGCCGTCCATCAGCGGACCTTCAATCACTTCTATCGGACGAGCGGCCTGCTGGCGTGCCTGTTCAGTATCCAGCTCGATAAACTCGGTAATGCCTTTTACCAGCGAGTATTCAAGCCGTTTTTTCACGTCCCAGTTGCGCCATTCCGCCTGCTGCGCGTTGGCGGAATCATCCGTTTTGCTGCCGCGGTATTTTTCCGCCAGTTCCAGCAGACGCTCGGTGCCGTCAGCATGACGGTTGAGGATCACGTCTTCGACGGCATCGCGCAGCTCAACCGGCAGATCGTCATAAATCGCCAGCTGGCCGGCATTAACGATCCCCATATCCATGCCGTTACGGATGGCGTAGTACAGGAAGACGGCGTGAATCGCTTCGCGAACCGGATCGTTGCCACGAAACGAGAAGGAGACGTTAGAGACGCCACCGGAAATCAGCGCGTGGGGCAACTCGCGTTTAATATCTTCGCAGGCGCCGATAAAGTCCTGCGCATAGTTGTTGTGCTCTTCAATACCGGTCGCAACGGCGAAAATATTGGGGTCAAAAATAATATCTTCCGGCGGGAAACCCACCTCTTCGGTCAGAATTTTGTACGCCCGGCGGCAAATTTCAATTTTGCGCGCGCGGGTGTCGGCCTGGCCAATTTCATCAAAGGCCATCACCACCACGGCAGCGCCGTAGCGACGCACCTTCTTCGCATGCTCGACGAAGGCTTCTACGCCCTCTTTCATCGAGATGGAGTTGACGATACCCTTACCCTGAATACATTTCAGACCCTTTTCGATGACGTCCCATTTCGAGGAGTCGATCATAATCGGTACGCGGGCAATATCAGGCTCGCCGGCGATCAGATTAAGGAAACGCACCATCGCCGCTTCGGCGTCGAGCATCCCCTCATCCATGTTGATATCGATAATCTGCGCGCCGCTTTCCACCTGCTGACGGGCGACATCCAACGCTTCGTTATATTTTTCTTCTTTAATCAGGCGTTTGAACTTGGCTGAGCCGGTCACGTTGGTGCGTTCGCCGACGTTAACAAACAGGCTGTCGTCACCGATATTCAGCGGCTCCAGGCCAGCCAGACGGCAGGCGACCGGGATCTCCGGCAGCGCGCGCGGCGCGAGGCCCGTCACGGCGCGCGTCATGGCGGCGATATGTTCCGGCGTCGTCCCGCAGCAGCCGCCAACGATGTTCAGGAAGCCCGATTCCGCCCATTCGCCAATTTGCGCGGCCATGGTATCAGCGTCCAGATCGTATTCGCCAAAGGCGTTCGGCAGCCCGGCATTGGGGTGCGCAGTCACGTAGCATTCGGCAATACGCGACAGTTCCTGCACGTACTGGCGCAGCTCATCTGGCCCCAGCGCGCAGTTCAGGCCGAAGGTGAGCGCATCGGCATGACGCAGGGAGTTATAAAAAGCTTCCGTGGTTTGCCCGGAGAGCGTACGCCCGGAAGCGTCGGTGATGGTGCCGGAGATCATGATCGGCAGTTCAACGCCCAGCGTCTCAAACTCCTCTTTCACGGCGAAGATCGCCGCTTTGGCGTTCAGGGTATCGAACACGGTCTCGATCAGAATCAGGTCAACGCCCCCTTCTACCAGCGCTTTGGTGGACTCGCGGTAAGCTTCCACCAGCCCATCAAAGGTAATGTTGCGGTAGGCCGGGTCGTTAACATCCGGGGAAATAGAGGCTGTGCGGTTGGTCGGACCGAGGACGCCGGCGACGTAGCGCGGTTTTTCCGGCGTGCGGGAAGTCCACTCATCGGCGCAGGCGCGGGCCAGTTTTGCGGCGGCAAAGTTGATTTCCGCCGACAGGGATTCCATCTGGTAATCCGCCATCGCGATAGTGGTCGAGTTAAAGGTGTTGGTTTCAATGATATCCGCCCCCGCCTCAAAGTAGGCGTCGTGGATAGCGGTAATCACATCCGGCTTACTGAGCACCAGCAGATCGTTATTGCCTTTCAGATCGCATGGCCAGTCGGCAAAGCGTGCGCCGCGGAAGTCCTCTTCGCTCAGACGATAGCCCTGGATCATGGTGCCCATGCCCCCATCCAGAACCAAAATACGTTTTTTTAACTGCTGATGCAGTTGTTCAACTTTGCTGCTCACACTCGCTCCCGACAACACTCAACCAGACCGAAAAACCTCAACAGACCATACTGGCATAAAGCACCAGAGTGGAAAAGAGAACGGCGGACAATATGAGACATGTTCAGCTTAACTCATCCGATCAGTCCGGTTGTGATTGCAAATTCGGCAAATAAAATGAAAAGTATTTCCACGATACAGAAAAAAGGAATCTGCGATGGCCACTCCCGTTCCCGCTAAGCGCGGCAGAAAACCCGCGACGCCCGCCGCCCCTCAGGCTGGCGGCCAGGTTCAGTCGCTCACCCGTGGATTAAAATTGCTTGAATGGATTGCCGAGTCCCACAGCAGCGTGGCACTGACCGAGCTGGCTCAGCAGGCCGGTCTGCCCAACTCCACCACCCATCGTCTGCTGACGACCATGCAGCAGTTGGGCTTTGTCCGCCAGGTTGGTGAGCTCGGCCACTGGTCTGTGGGGGCACACGCGTTTGTGGTCGGCAGCAGCTTTCTGCAAAGCCGCAATCTGCTGGCAATCGTCCACCCTATCCTGCGCCAGCTGATGGAAGACTCCGGTGAAACAGTCAATCTGGCGGTGCTGGATCACAGCGATCATCAGGCGATTATTATTGATCAGGTACAGTGTACGCAGCTGATGCGCATGTCGGCGCCGATTGGCGGCAAACTCCCGATGCACGCCTCCGGCGCGGGTAAAGCATTCCTGTCACAGCTCAGCGAGGAGCAGATCACCGGTCTGCTGCATCGCAAAGGGCTGCATGCTTATACTCACGCTACGCTGGTCTCCCCGGTCCATCTGAAAGAGGATTTAGCCCAGACGCGCAAGCGCGGTTATTCTTTTGATGATGAAGAACATGCTCTCGGTTTACGCTGCGTCGCCTCCTGTATTTATAACGAACACCGCGAACCGTTTGCCGCAATCTCTATTTCCGGGCCGATTTCCCGGATGACCGACGATCGCGTCACCGAACTGGGTGCCCTGGTGATTAAAGCGGCGAAAGAAGTGACGCTGGCCTACGGCGGAATGCGATAAATGAGCGATCTGAAATCATACTGGCAGGATAAATACCCTTCTGCTTTCTGCTGGTCTTTCGGCGATTCACCGGAACTGGCCGACGAACTGGCGGCCCTGGTCGTGGCGGGGAAAAAACGAGCCACCTGCGGCTCGCTTGTCAGCTATCAGCAAGAGCAGCCGCCCGTGACGCCAGAGGCATATCACATTGTGCTGGACGGCAAAGGAAAAGGTGTATGCGTGATACGCACCCTGGCGCTCAGGCTCATCCGTTTTAACGAAATGAGCCCGGAGCTCGCCGCCCTGGAAGGCGAAGGTGATTTGAGCCTGGCTTACTGGCAGCAGGCTCATCAGGCATTTTTTGCGCGAGAAGGCAGCTGGTCACCCGATATGGAGCTGGTCTTTGAAGAGTTCGCCGTGATCGAAGTGGCCTGAGCAGCACGCCTACCCTGCCTGCTGCAACGCGCCATAACGAACGCAAAAACGCTGACGGCGGCGGTAGGCATAGACATCTTCCACATGGCCGTGACGAATGCGCGTCTGCAGTTCTCGCCAGTAGTCTGCCCGCAGCAGATCGGCGTGCATCTCTTCAAACAGCGGGCCGATGCGCGGGTCGGCGCACAGCCAGTGACGAAACTCTTCCGGGAAGACATCTCCCGGAGAGACGCTGTACCACGGTTCGCTCGCCAGCTCATCTTCCGGATAGCGCGGCGGCGGAATGTCGCGGAAATTCACTTCGGTCATGTAGCAAATTTCATCATAATCATAGAACACCACCCGGCCATGGCGGGTCACGCCGAAATTTTTAAACAGCATATCGCCGGGGAAAATATTGGCGGCGGCAAGCTGGCGAATGGCGTTGCCATACTCCTCCACCGCATCACGCAGCGCCTGGCCGTTCACCTGCTCCAGCCAGATATTCAGCGGAACCATCCGCCGTTCAATATAGAGATGGCTAATGACCAGGCGATCGCCAAGATCGGTGATTTTTGCGCCGGCTTCCGTCTGCAGTAACGTCATCAGCGCCGGGGCAATCTGCCGTTTTTCCAGTACGAAGTTTTCAAACTCCTGGGTATCGGCCATTCTCCCGACGCGATCATGTTCTTTTACCAGCTGATAGCAGGCGCGGACGTGGGCCGCGGTCATCTCTTTTTGCGGCGCAAAGCGGTCTTTGATCACCTTAAATACCCGGTCAAATCTTGGCAGAGTAAAGACCAGCATCACCATGCCGCGGATGCCCGGCGCCTCAATAAACTGCTCATCGCTGTGGGTAATATACTGCAGGTATTCGCGATAGCTTTCCGTCTTCGCATGCTTCTGGCAGCCAATCGCCATATACAGTTCGGCGGTGGTTTTACCCGGCAGAATATCGCGCAGCCATTCAACCAGCGCACCAGGCAGCGGCGCGTAGACCATAAAATAAGAGCGGGCGAAGCCAAACACGATGCTCGCTTCGGCGTGGGTCGTCAGACAGGTATCAATAAACAGCTCACCCTCCTCGCTGCGATGGACAGGTAGCAGAAACGGCAGGGTTGCCACTGGCGTAACCAGCTTACCCACCAGCCAGGCGGCTTTATTGCGATAGAAGAGTTCGTTCGCGATCTGCAAATGGGAGCGGGACAACATCTCGCTTCCCAGCGCTTCCTGCAGACTGGCGCTAATGTAGCCGATGTCGCGCGCCTTGTTTTGCCACGGCAGACGCAGGGGTAAGTCGGAGAGAACCTTGCTTAACAGTGTCTCCCAGCCGCGGTCGGGAAAGAAGTTTTTCGCCAGCGGACGTGGCAGAGAACGGAAGCTACGCTCCGGCTGAGAACTGAAAATAAAAAGCCGCTCGGGTGTCAGCGAGCGGTGGTCAAACAACCGACAATAAACAGAATTAAAAAAGCTTTCCGCAATCTCAAAGCGAGGGTAATCCGGCAGCAGGTGCGTGTATTGCTCTTTCACCCGCAGCAAAAAATCCACGTCGGTACTTTTGCCTTCGGTAATACAGCGCAGCTGTTCCACCACCAGCCCGACGTGATGATCATAAAGGTGGATTCGCTGCTTCATGGCCTGCTGAACCGCATGCCAGTCGGCATGTTCAAAACGCTGCTGCGCGCCTGAAGTGACTTCCAGAAAACGCCCGTACTGCGCGTCAAAGCCCTGTAAAATCGTGTGTGCAATCAATAATTCCAGGCCACGCGTCATCGCTTTTCCCCATCCAGCATCCGGTCATGCCGGATGGCGCGTTCGCTTATCCGGCCTACCGCTTTCGTAGGCCCGGTAAGCGCAGCGCCACCGGGCAGCAATCAGAACTGCTCTTCTTCCGTTGAGCCGGTCAACGCCGTTACCGAAGAAGCTCCGCCCTGAATAATTGTGGTGACTTTATCAAAGTAGCCAGTGCCCACCTCCTGCTGATGAGAGACAAAGGTGTAGCCATCTTTAGCCGCCGCAAACTCCGGTTGCTGCACTTTCTCAACGTAGTGCTTCATGCCTTCACCCTGCGCATAGGCATGGGCCAGGTCGAACATGTTGAACCACATGCTGTGGATCCCCGCCAGCGTGATGAACTGGTATTTGTAACCCATATCGGACAGCGCCTGCTGGAAGTGAGCGATGGTGTTGTCATCAAGATTTTTCTTCCAGTTGAACGACGGCGAACAGTTGTAGGCCAGCAGTTTGCCCGGGAAGCGCGCGTGAATCGCCTCCGCAAAGCGGCGTGCCTGCTCCAGATCGGGTTTTGAGGTTTCACACCACACCAGATCCGCATACGGTGCATAGGCCAGGCCGCGACTGATCGCCTGTTCGATGCCGGCATGGGTACGGAAAAATCCTTCGCTGGTGCGTTCGCCGGAGACAAACTCGCGATCGTACGGATCGCAGTCTGAAGTAATCAGATCGGCAGCATCAGCATCCGTTCGCGCAATCACCAGCGTAGGTACGCCCATCACGTCCGCGGCCAGGCGCGCCGCGATCAGCTTCTGAATGGCTTCCTGCGTCGGCACCAGCACTTTGCCGCCCATATGGCCGCATTTCTTCACCGATGCCAGCTGATCTTCAAAATGAACGGCCGCTGCACCGGCTTCAATCATCGATTTCATCAGCTCGAACGCGTTAAGCACGCCGCCAAAACCCGCTTCAGCATCCGCCACGATCGGCAGGAAATAGTCGGTATAGCGCGGATCGCCCGGTTCAATTCCCGCCGACCACTGGATCTGATCCGCGCGGCGGAATGTGTTGTTGATCCGATCCACCACCGCAGGTACCGAGTTTGCCGGATACAGCGATTGATCCGGATACATACTGGAGGCGAGGTTCGCATCCGCCGCCACCTGCCAGCCGGAGAGATAAATTGCCTCGATCCCGGCTTTCGCCTGCTGCAATGCCTGCCCACCCGTCAATGCGCCAAGGCTGTTGATGTAACCTTTTTTCGCTTCGCCATGTAGCAGTCGCCACATTTTGGCCGCCCCCAGCTGTGCCAGCGTGCATTCCGGGTTGACCGAGCCGCGCAATTTCACCACGTCCTCTGCGCTATAGGGGCGGGTAATGCCTTTCCAACGCGGTTGTGTCCACTCTTTGTTTAATTCTTCGATTTGTTGGATACGGGTTTTCATGTGGATGCTCCATTATTTTTTCCTGGCTCCCCAGGTGTTATCAGTGAAAGCAGTTTGGCCGCAGCCAAAAAGACAAACAAAATTGCCCGATGATTACGCCAGCAGGCGGTAGCCCGGTAGCGTCAGGAAGTCGATTAACTCCTCTGAGGTGGTGATCTGTTCCATCAGGCGCGCGGCATCATCAAAACGCCCGCTGCTGTAGCGGTGTTCGCCGAGCTCCTCCTGAATCACCATCAGTTCTTCCGCCAGCCACTTACGGAACAGCGTCTTGGTGACCGGCGTGCCGTCACTGAGGGTTTTCTGATGGTGAATCCATTGCCAAATGGAGGTCCGAGAAATTTCGGCGGTCGCCGCGTCTTCCATCAGACCGTAAATCGGGACGCAGCCATTGCCGGAGATCCAGGCTTCAATGTACTGCACCGCGACGCGAATATTGGCACGCATCCCCGCTTCTGTACGTTCGCCCTCACAGGGCGCCAGCAGTTGGTCGGCGGTTATTGGCGCATCTTCTTCCCGGTCGACAAACAGCTGGTTGGGGCGTTCGCCCAATACCTGGTTAAAGACCGCCATGGCGGTATCTGCCAGCCCCGGATGCGCTATCCAGGTCCCGTCGTGGCCGTTTTTCGCTTCCAGTTCTTTATCTGCGGTAACTTTCGCGAGGACCTGGCGGTTACGCTCGGCATCTTTGCTGGGGATAAACGCCGCCATTCCCCCCATCGCGAACGCGCCACGTTTATGGCAGGTCTTAATCAACAGACGCGAATAGGCACTGAGGAACGGTTTATCCATCGTGACAACCTGACGGTCGGGTAAGACGCGGTCGCCATGGTTTTTTAATGTTTTGATATAGCTGAAAATGTAATCCCAACGCCCGCAGTTCAGACCCACAATATGGTCCCGCAGCGCATGCAGAATTTCATCCATCTGGAACACCGCAGGCAGTGTTTCAATTAACAGCGTGGCCTTGATCGTGCCGCGCGGCAGCCCAAACCGGTCTTCGGTGTAGCTGAAGACATCGCCCCACCATGCCGCTTCCTGCCAGGCTTGGGTTTTCGGCAGGTAGAAGTAAGGACCGCTGCCTTTTGCCAGCAGGTTTTGGTAGTTGTGGAAAAAATAGAGCGCAAAATCAAACAAGCTACCGGGAATCGACTCACCGCGCCATGTAACATGCTTTTCCGGCAGGTGCAGGCCGCGCACGCGGCATACCAGTACCGCCGGATTGGGCTTCAGTTGGTAAATCTTGCCGTTTTCATTGGTGTAGCTGATGGTGCCATTCACTGCATCGCGCAGGTTAATCTGGCCATCAATGACTTTATTCCAGTCCGGCGCCAGCGAGTCCTCAAAATCTGCCATAAAGACTTTCACGTTGGCATTGAGGGCGTTAATCACCATTTTACGCTCTACCGGCCCGGTGATTTCCACCCGACGATCCTGTAAATCGGCGGGAATACCGCGAATAGTCCAGTCACCACTTCTAATGGAAGCTGTTTCCAAAATAAAATCAGGCAGACTTCCAGCGTCAATCGCCTGCTGTTGCTGAATACGCGCCGCCAGTAGTTTATTGCGTTCAGGCGTAAAGCGGCTCACCAGTTCCGTCAGAAACTCCACCGCCTCAGGCGTTAAAATCTGCTTTTCCTGCTCGCCATACGACCGATTGAAGGCCAGTTCGTCAGTTATTGTCGCCTGTTGCGTCATTTTGTAGCTCCTATTGGTTGATCCAGTTGGCGCGAGTGAACGATCGTTGTCTGATTTTCGCTCAACACAATTAAGACTACTCAATAAAATTACAAAATCAAAAACAATTTCCATTTTTAATTTAATATAATTACAACACATTGATAACATTGAAATTAAAGTTATTCTTTACTGTGAGTTGAATTTCGAAAACAAAAAAGGCACCCGAAGGTGCCAGAGGCAAAATGCTGAAACGCTTTAGGATCGCGTTATCTGGAGGATTAATCCAAAGTCGGATTCATATTCCGCAGATCGTATGGAGTGATCTGGTAGACGTAATAGTTAAGCCAGTTTGCAAACAGCAGATTTCCATGACTGCGCCAGGTGGCTCGCGGTTTGTTTTGCGGATCGTTTTGCGGAAAATAATTATACGGGATGTCCGGACTCAGGCCGGCTTCCACATCGCGGAAAAATTCGCTGGCCAGGGTGTGGGCGTCGTATTCCGGGTGACCGGTCACAAAGGCAATTCGCTTATCTTTGCTGGCAAACAGGTAGGCATCCCCCTCTTCCGTTTCTGCCAGGATCTCTAAATCGGTATAATCGCGAATCAGCGCCGCCGGGAAATCCGCATAGCGAGAGTGCGGGGCGAGGAAAAAGTCATCAAAACCGCGGGTCAGCAACGCATGAGGATGCAGAATATGATGCTCATAAACGCCGGAAATTTTTTCTGCACGGGTCTGCTTAGGAATGCCGTACAGAATATTGAGTGCGGCCTGTACCGCCCAACAGACAAAAAGCGTAGAGGTGACGTGATCTTTCGCCCACTCCAGTACCTGTTTGATCTGCGGCCAGTAGGCAACATCGTTAAATTCGACCAGTCCCAGCGGTGCGCCGGTGACGATCAGACCGTCAAAGTTCTGGTTGCAAATATCGTCGAAGTTACAGTAGAAGTTATTCAGGTGTTCACTTGGCGTATTGCGGGATTCACGCGCATCGATACGCAGGAGCTGGATATCAAGCTGCAGTGGAGAGTTCGAAAGCAGGCGCAGAAACTGATTCTCCGTCTCGATTTTTTTTGGCATCAGGTTAAGGATAAGTACCTTCAGCGGACGAATTTCCTGAGTTGTTGCACGCGTAGTCGTCATCACAAAGACGTTCTCATTACGCAAGAAATTGACGGCTGGTAGCTCGTCCTGCACCCGAATCGGCATAACTTGATTACCTCATAGCATACGTATAAACGTTTAGACATCCAGACAGCTAACAATAACCAGGAATAAGGAAAATGTCGAGTCTGCAAGCGGAAGGTGAGAAAGTTTCAACCATCTCCAGAAGAGAATACAGCGGTTAATCGCAAGGAAATATCATGAGTATAATGATTCGACGTTCGCGCAGTGATGAGAGCGAACAACTGATTGAAATCTGGCGTCGTTCTGTTGATGCAACGCATCACTTTCTTTCAGTGCAGGACCGAAGGGAAATTGAGCGCCAGGTGTGCGCGTTTTTTCCTCAGGCACCGCTCTGGGTTGCGGTCACCAATGAGGACCAACCCTGCGCATTGATGCTGCTTTCCGAACAGCATCTGGAAGCCCTTTTTGTTGATCCTGATTTCCGCGGTATCGGTGTGGGTCGGCAGTTAGTCAGGTATGCTCTGGAATTGATTCCGGGACTTACAACCGATGTGAATGAGCAGAACACGCGAGCAGTAGGGTTTTACACGAATATGGGGTTTGTGGTTAACGGGCGATCCGAACATGACGACCATGGCCGACCCTACCCGCTGCTTCATTTGCGTTATGACGCGCGTTAAAACGCAAAAAGCCCGTCCGTCTGGACGGGCTTCTTACCGACTGGATGCCTGGTGATTGTCTGCCGGACAGCACTCCCCGGCGGACCG
>NZ_JBCNNS010000112.1:0-14323 GCF_039594335.1 Raoultella sp. | reverse complement strand
CCCAAAGCGCCATGCCGTATGATCCCATCGTACTCAGGCCGCCGATCGCGCCTTTTTTCCAGTGCCGGCGCAGATAGCGGCTGGCTTCCTGGCGACGAGCGACCATCGACCAGCTCAGCAGGCAGCTGCCGTTCATTAAAAAGGACCACAGCGTGTAGCCCAGCGCCGTATCCGACAACCGCACGCCGGTACCATCAACCAACGTATAGCCGGCGATAAAACAGGCGTTGATCAGCGCGAGGGTGATGCCGTAGCCGGAGCGGGTCCGGCCGTTGCAGGCCATCGCGAGGATCGCCAGACAGATTACGCCAATGCCCGTCCATGCCAGCGGCGACAGCGTGTCGCCGAGGAACACGACGCTAATCACCGCCACCAGCAGAGGCGCGGTGCCGCGCATCAATGGATAGGTCTGGCTCATGTCGGAGACCTGGTAGGTTTTGGCGACCAGAACGGTGTACACCACCTGCAATGCGCAGGAAAGCGCCAGATACGGCACGCTGGCCGGGGAGGGCTGCGGTGCGAAAGGCAAGGCCGCCAGGGCGATAAGCGCGGCAGAGCCGCTCACGCCAATCGCCGCGTACAGCTTATCTCCACTTGCTTTGACGATAGCATTCCAGCTGGCATGCAGGAGGGCGGCGAACAGCAGAACGCAGAAAACGGTTATCGTCATAGCAGGTATGTGGGTGAGTGGCCGAGTCTGGCACTGTAACACGGGCATTTTCGCCCGGCTAGCCGTGCTTAAAGTGAGCAGAACAGGCGATGAGTGACCCGCGGCTCATCATAAACCGGGCGAAACCCAAGCGATTCATAAAACGGCCACGCCGACGGTGGCGCGTGGGTGTTGAGAAAATCAAACCAGGTGCCTGAGTGGGTGATGACCGCCACCAGCAGCTGCTGGCCGATATTCTGCCGCCGAAAGGCATCGCTGATATATAAATGGCGGATGCGCCCGGCTCGCAGTTGCGGGCTGAAGGGGTCGATATTCAGCCCACAAACCCCAACCAGTTGCCCGGCGACAAAGGCGCCCAGCAGTTTTTCCCCTGGCGCGCTAAAGCGGTTTTTGCCGCTTTGCCAGTTCTCTGCCAGGCGGCGCAGCATATTGAAATGTTGGGCGAGGCTTTCACTGCGCAAAGCAAAAAACCCTGGGTCGTCAGGCGTCGTGGCGGCAATCAACAGCGGTGGCATGATTTTCTCCAGTAAGTCAGCACAAGGCTAGTGGTTAATGGGAACCGCCTGTAGAGGGGCGGTTTCCCCGCCCCTCCCAGGTGCGACTTGAACCTGAATCAACGTAGCTGTTTCAGGACGGCATCAAGCAGTTGCAACATGGCAACCATGAGTTTCAGGATAAGAACAACAATATCCATGGCACCCATACGCGTCTCCTCTGGTACAGGAGCACGACCGGCTGGCGTACCTTTCCGCCGCCTGTTGCCAGCCAGGATATACGCCGCCAGCCGGGACACGTTGCCGTGGCCAGAAGACATTAGCGTATTTGTTGACGTAACACAGTGTGCTCTCTCGGGGTTAAGGCGCTGACGGCACCACCCGTTTCAGCCAGGACTTTATTGCGCCGGTGATACATGCGGCCCCGAATGACACAACGTGAACGTTTTCAGTATAAACAAATACTGTATACACATACAGTATTTTCTCGACAAAATTGCACTTGCCAGCCATACTCTACTTTGGCAAAAACCGAGGTGAAAATTGCGTGAGCGCCTGTGCGGGCGTATACTTTCAGCGTTGACGTAATACAGTGTACTTGCGGTGACCAGCCGTGAACATGCTGAGAAAAACCTCGCTCCGGCGGGGTTTTTTGTTTTTTTCGTTCGGTTAGAAATTGTGATCCTTCGCGCAAATTCTCGTGGATGAAAATAAATCCGTTGTTTAATGGCGGCGGTTGTGTTTGTATAAATTCAGTTAAATTTTCGACACAACAGGTCCCTAATGAACGCTGCCATTCTGACTACGACTCTACTAAAAACCGCGCCTGCCGCGGTGGTCGTCGTGCGTGTGGTGGTCGTCGTCGGCAATGCGCCGTAGGGTCCGGAACAACACGATTCCAAACCCCGCCGGCGCAAACCGGGCGGGGTTTTTTTTCGACACTCGCCCGGTAAGTCGGCTCAAAATAAAAGGACTGGAGCATGGCAAGTTCGGGCACAGCATCAGAAAAAATGCGCTTTACCGGCGCACAGTTAGTTATTCATTTACTGGAACGCCAGGGGATCACCACCGTTGCGGGCATCCCGGGTGGATCTATCCTTCCTATCTATGACGCATTAAGCCAAAGCAAGCAGATTCGCCACGTTCTGGCGCGTCATGAACAGGGGGCGGGCTTTATCGCTCAGGGAATGGCGCGTACTGAGGGCAAACCGGCGGTCTGTATGGCCTGTAGCGGACCGGGCGCCACCAACCTGATCACCGCCATCGCCGATGCGCGTCTGGACTCAATTCCGCTGGTGTGCATTACCGGCCAGGTTCCGGCATCGATGATCGGGACCGATGCGTTCCAGGAAGTCGACACCTACGGTATCTCTATCCCCATCACCAAACATAACTATCTGGTCCGCGATATTGCTGAATTGCCGCAGGTGATGAGCGACGCTTTTCGCATCGCTCAGTCCGGCCGGCCGGGTCCGGTGTGGATAGATATTCCTAAGGATGTGCAGACGGCGACCATCGAGCTGGAGGTGTTACCGGAGCCGGGTGCGCGCACCGCACCGCCGACATTTGACAGCGCCAGCGTCCACGACGCAGCAGCCATGATCAATGCGGCTAAACGTCCGGTACTTTATCTGGGCGGTGGCGTGATTAATGCCCCTGAGCAGGTACGTGCGCTGGCGGAAAAAGCGAACCTGCCGACCACGATGACCCTGATGGCACTGGGGATGCTGCCGAAGGCGCATCCGCTGTCACTGGGCATGCTGGGGATGCACGGCGCGCGTAGCACCAACTTTATTCTGCAAGAGGCGGATTTACTGATTGTGTTAGGTGCACGTTTTGATGACCGGGCGATTGGTAAAACCGAGCAGTTCTGCCCGAACGCGAAAATTATTCACGTCGATATCGACCGGTCCGAGCTGGGTAAAATCAAGCAGCCACACGTGGCGATCCAGGGGGATGTGGCCGACGTTCTGGCGCAGCTGACGCCGCAGGTCGCCGCCCAGCCGCGTGACGAGTGGCGCCAACTGGTGGCGAACTTACAGCGTGAGTTCCCTTCGCCGATTCCGCAGGAGAGCGACCCGCTCACGCATTACGGCCTGATCAACGCCGTTGCCGCCTGCGTCAATGATGAGGCAATCGTCACCACCGACGTCGGTCAGCATCAGATGTGGGTTGCCCAGGCTTATCCGTTGAATCGTCCGCGTCAATGGCTGACTTCCGGTGGGCTGGGAACCATGGGGTTCGGTCTGCCGGCAGCGGTCGGTGCGGCGCTGGCTAATCCCCAGCGCAAAGTCATCTGCTTCTCCGGTGACGGCAGCCTGATGATGAACATTCAGGAAATGGCCACCGCGGCAGAAAACCAGCTGGATGTGAAAATCATCCTGATGAATAACGAAGCGCTGGGGCTGGTCTATCAGCAACAGAGCCTGTTCTATCAGCAAGGGGTATTTGCTGCGACCTATCCCGGAATGATTAACTTTATGCAGATTGCTGCTGGCTTTGGTCTGCAAACCTGCGATTTAAATCACGAGGCCGACCCGCAGGCAGCGCTGCAGGCGATCGTCGATCGGCCCGGCCCGGCGCTGATTCATGTGCGTATTGATGCGGAAGAGAAAGTCTATCCGATGGTTCCGCCGGGAGCGGCAAATACAGAAATGGTGGGGGAATAAACCATGCAACAGCAGACTCATGATAACGTTATTCTGGAACTCACCGTCCGCAACCATCCGGGGGTGATGACCCACGTCTGTGGCCTGTTTGCCCGCCGCGCGTTCAACGTGGAAGGCATTCTCTGCTTACCGATTCAGAACAGCCACCACAGCCGCATCTGGCTACTGGTGAACGATGACCAGCGGCTGGGGCAGATGATCAGCCAGATTGAAAAACTGGAGGACGTGGAGAAGGTGGTGCGTAACCAGTCCGATCCTTCCATGTTTAATAAAATTGCCGTCTTCTTTGAGTAAGAGCCTATCCCATTAGGCTATTTTATTTGCCATTTTGGCCTTGGGCAGTGCTCAATTCCCTCACGTACGGCGTGTACGCTCCGGTTTTTCCGCGCTGTCCGTGTCCAGACGGGCTGCAACAATCTACGCCTGGTGGGATGGCGCTAAGCTATTCGCTTTCAGCGTCCGGCGTGATGACTATTACCGACCCGTTCCGGCAGTGCGCGGCATAGTCTGCCGGTAACGGGCGATCGCTGATCAACACATCAAATGCCGGCAGCGGTGCAATACTGGCAGGCGCAACATCATCAAACAGCGCGTAGCGCGCGAGCAGGATTTTCCGCAGGCCGCGATCCATCGCTTTACGTTTGGTGGCGAGATCGTCGGGGTTAAACCAGCTGACGCCAAAATGTTCATGAACGCCGCTGGCGGAGATAAACACTTTACGCGGATTGAGTGAATCCAGCGCTGACGGGTTGCTGGTATCGTAGAAAGCATCGCTCTTCGCCCGATAGGTACCGCCGCATAAGATGGCGGTGGCGTTGGGCTTTTCATTTAAGGCCATAAACACCCGATGTGAATAGCAAATGCCGGTAAAAGTAATATCATCGGGGATCATATTGATGACCAGCGGCATTTCGCTGCCGTTATCAAAAAAGACCAGGTCGTTTTCGCTGACCAGGCCGGCGGCGAGGATGGCAATGGGCAGATCGTCACGATGATGAGCTGGTTTTGTCGCCAGTGCTGGCGTGACGGAAGGCGATGAGGGTTTGTTGACCATCACCACGTAGCCGCCCAGCAGCGTGAGCGGCAGCGGTTCGTCGTTTTCCTGGCCGAGATCCCGGCGAATCGTCATCACAGAGACCTCCAGCATACGTGCGGCGTCTTTAAGATGGATGCGGTCGGTTTTCTTCAGCAGTTCCATCAGACGACGTATACGTTCTTTTTGCTTGGTCTCCATTCACACTCTCCGTAATTCATGTGGCAAATGTTCTTTTGGTAACATTTTTGTCCCTGCTGAAACATTATGCATTCACATTACTATACTGCGGCCCTTTCAGAATTAAAAGCCTGATTGATCTCGTTTTTTTTATAGTTATCTCTTTTTTTCAGTTTGTTGTGTTGTTGTTTTTTATTTTTATTTTTCTTTATCTCATGGTTTATCACATCTCACTGGTTGATAAATAAACATTAAATGATACTGCAATCGCGATCATGGTCACAAATGGTACTAAAGTAACATGATAATGTTACGATAATATCATTGTTATGTGATTGTTTCTGAGAGGTAGTAAAATGGATATCGCGGTTATTGGCTCCAACATGGTGGACCTCATCACCTACACCAACCAGATGCCGAAAGAGGGGGAAACCCTTGAGGCGCCGGCGTTCAAAATTGGCTGCGGCGGGAAAGGGGCCAACCAGGCCGTGGCGGCCGCTAAGCTCAATTCGAAAGTGCTGATGTTGACCAAGGTGGGAGATGATATCTTTGCGGATAACACAATTCGCAATCTTGAGTCCTGGGGCATCAATACCACCTATGTTGAGAAAGTCCCCTGCACCAGCAGTGGCGTGGCACCGATCTTCGTGAATGCTAACTCCAGCAACAGCATTCTTATTATTAAGGGTGCCAACAAATTCCTCTCTCCTGAAGATATCGATCGCGCCGCCGAGGATTTAAAAAAATGCCAGCTGATTATTTTGCAGCTTGAGGTGCAACTGGAGACGGTTTACCACGCGATCGAATTTGGTAAAAAGCACGGTATTGAAGTGTTATTAAATCCGGCTCCGGCTCTGCGCGAATTAGATATGTCTTATGCCTGCAAATGTGATTTCTTTGTCCCCAATGAGACCGAGCTGGAAATATTAACCGGCCTGCCTGTAGATACTTACGATAATATTCGTATCGCCGCCCGCAGCCTCGTGGAAAAGGGCCTCAACAATATTATTGTGACCATGGGTGAGAAAGGCGCGCTGTGGATGACGCGCACTCAGGAAGTGCATGTCCCGGCATTTAAAGTCAGCGCGGTAGATACCAGCGGCGCAGGCGATGCCTTTATCGGTTGTTTTGCTCACTATTACGTCCAGAGCGGAGATGTTGAATCCGCCATGAAAAAAGCCGCTCTCTTTGCCGCCTTTAGCGTCACGGGGAAAGGCACGCAATCGTCTTATCCCAGTATCGAGCAGTTTAATGAATATCTGTCGTTAAACGAATAATCACCCTGCCCTGTAAAAGGTAGCACTATGAACGATAAAAACATCATTCAGATGCCTGATGGCTATCTGAACAAGACCCCTATGTTCCAGTTTATTTTGTTATCCTGCTTATTCCCTTTATGGGGATGTGCTGCGGCTTTAAATGATATTTTAATTACGCAGTTTAAAAGTGTATTTGCATTAAGTAACTTTGCCTCCGCGCTGGTTCAGAGCGCATTTTATGGCGGTTATTTTTTAATTGCCATTCCGGCATCGTTAGTGATTAAAAATACCAGCTATAAGGTCGCTATTCTCACGGGGCTGACGCTGTATATCGTCGGCTGCACGCTCTTTTTCCCGGCCTCACACATGGCAACCTACACTATGTTCCTGGCAGCGATTTTCGCGATTGCCATCGGCCTGAGCTTTCTCGAGACGGCAGCGAACACCTACAGTTCGATGATTGGCCCGAAAAGCCATGCCACACTGCGCCTGAACATCAGCCAGACTTTTTATCCGATTGGCGCGGCAGCCGGGATTTTGCTGGGTAAATATCTGGTCTTTTCCGATGGCGAAAGTCTGGAAAAACAGATGGCCGGCATGAATGCCGAGCAGATTCATAATTTTAAAGTTCTGATGCTGGAAAACACCCTTGAGCCTTACAAGTACATGATCATGGTGCTGGTGGTGGTCATGGTGCTGTTCCTGCTGACGCGCTTCCCGACCTGTAAAGTTGCGCAGACGGTGAACCATAAACGCCCGTCGGCGGCCGATACGCTGCGCTACCTGGCCAGCAACGCGCGTTTTCGTCGCGGAATTGCCGCTCAGTTCTTATATGTCGGTATGCAGGTCACCGTCTGGTCGTTCACCATTCGTCTCGCTCTGGTGCTGGGCGATATCAACGAGCGTGATGCCTCAACGTTTATGGTATACAGCTTTGCCTGCTTCTTTATCGGCAAGTTTATCGCCAACATTTTAATGACCCGCTTCACGCCGGAAAAAGTGCTGATTCTCTACTCGGTGATCGGCGCGCTGTTCCTTGCGTATGTGGCGCTGGCGCCGAGCTTCAGCGCGGTCTACGTGGCGGTGCTGGTGAGCGTGCTGTTCGGACCGTGCTGGGCAACCATCTATGCCGGTACGCTCGATACGGTGGATAACGAACACACCGAAATGGCTGGCGCGGTGATTGTGATGGCGATTATTGGCGCCGCCGTCGTCCCTGCGATTCAGGGCTTTGTAGCCGATATGTTCCACTCGCTGCAGGTCTCGTTCCTGGTACCGATGCTGTGTTTCATCTATGTCGGCATCTATTTCTGGCGCGAATGCAAAGTCCGCCGTGCGCTGACTGAAGCGACGGCATCCTGAGGAGAACGATCATGACGACACGCTTACCTTTATGGCGCCCGCTCTTTAGCGAGCAACCGCGCACGCTGCTGGCGAATGATGACTTTACGGTAACGGCTTTTCGCTATGCCAGCGGCGTAGAGGGGCTGCGGGTGGAAAACGCGCGCGGCTATCTGGTGATTCTGCCCTGGCTGGGGCAAATGATCTGGGATGCTGAGTTTGACGGCCACGATCTGACCATGCGTAATATGTTCAGCGAGCCGAAGCCGGCGGCGGAGGTGGTGGCTACCTACGGCTGCTTCGCTTTCCACTCAGGACTGCTGGCGAACGGCTGCCCGTCGCCGCAGGATACCCACCCGCTGCATGGTGAAATGGCCTGCGCGGCGATGGATGAAGCCTGGCTTGAACTGGAGGCTGACTGCCTGCGGGTGGCGGGGCGCTATGAATACGTGATGGGCTTTGGTCATCGCTACGAGGCGCGACCAGCGGTGGTCTTACGGCGAGCCAGCGCGCTGTTTGATATCCAGATGACGGTGACCAATCTTGCCTCTGTCGCCATGCCGCTGCAGTACATGTGCCATATGAATTATGCCTATGTGGCGCAGGCGACTTTCAGTCAGAATATCCCGGATGAAGCGCTCTCGCTGCGCGAGTCGGTACCGGCCCATGTACAGCCGACGGAATCATGGCTGGCGTTCAATCAGCGCCTCCTGCAAGGCGAAGCCTCGCTGACCACGTTGTGTGAGCCTCAGTATTACGATCCGGAAATCGTCTTTTTTGCCGATAAGCTGGATCGCTACACCGATAGCCTGGAATTTCGCATGATAGCACCGGATGGCACCACGTTTGTCACCCGTTTCTCCAGCACTGAGTTCAATTATGTTACCCGCTGGATCCTCTATAACGGCGATCAGCAGGTTGCCGCCTTCGCGCTGCCCGCCACCTGTCGCCCCGAAGGGTTCCTGGCGGCGCAGCGTAATGGCAGTTTGATTTCTCTGGCGCCACAGCAAACCCGGACCTTCACGGTGACCACCGGTATCGCCTGAGGCATAATCCTGCGCAAGGCTTGAACAACAACGTGCTTATCGTTAAGGTAAGCGCGTTTTTTAACCTGCCAGGACACGTCATGACCACCATTGCCCTTATCGACGATCATCTTATCGTTCGCTCCGGATTTGCGCAGTTGCTGGGGCTGGAAGCCGATTTCCAGGTGGTTGCCGAATTCGGTTCCGCCCGCGACGCGTTGGCGGGGCTGCCCGGGCGCGGTGTACAGGTCTGTATTTGTGACATCTCGATGCCGGATATGTCTGGGCTTGAGCTGCTCAGCCTGCTGCCTAAAGGTATGGCGACCATCATGCTGTCAGTTCACGACAGCCCGGCGCTGGTGGAACAGGCGCTGAATGCCGGCGCCCGCGGTTTTCTCTCCAAACGCTGTAGCCCGGATGAGCTGATCGCCGCGGTCAGAACGGTGGCGGCCGGCGGTTGTTACCTGACGCCGGATATCGCCATGAAGCTGGCGGCAGGTCGCCAGGATCCGCTCACCCGCCGCGAGCGGCAGGTCGCGGAAAAGCTGGTGCAGGGGATGGCGGTGAAAGAGATCGCCGCTGAGCTGGCATTGTCGCCAAAAACCGTACACGTGCATCGCGCAAATCTGCTGGAAAAGCTGGGCGTCAGCAACGATGTTGAGTTGGCGCGACGCATGTTCGATAGCTGGCAATGAGACCGTTCCTCTCCCGGCTGCTTTCGGTGGCCGGCTGTTTTTGCATTTTCTCCGCCGCGTGGTTCTGCCTGTGGAGCATCAGCCTGCACCTGGTCGAACGAGCGGATCTTGCCGTTCTGCTGTTCCCCTTTGGCCTGCGGCTGGGTTTGATGCTTCAGTGCCCGCGCGGCTACTGGCCGGTGTTGCTGGGCGCTGAATGGCTGCTGATCTTCTGGCTGGCGCAGGAAGTGGCGCTGGCGCATCCGATAATATTGATGATCGGTAGTGTGCTGGCGCTGCTGCCAGTGGCGCTCATTTCGCGCTATCGTCACCAGCGCGACTGGCTCACATTGCTGCGTCAGGGCGGCGCGCTGATTGCCGCCTCGCTGTTGCAATCGTTGCCGTGGATGAGTGAAGGGAGCGACGGACTGAACGCGCTGCTGCTGACATTAACCGGCGGCCTGACGCTGGCTCCGACCTGTCTGGTTATCTGGCACTATCTCACCAGTACCGTCTGGCGACCGCTGGGGCCATCGCTGGTTTCACAGCCGATTAACTGGCGAGGACGGCATCTTATCTGGTATCTGCTGCTGTTTAGCGTCAGTCTCTGGCTACAGCTGGGATTGCCTGCTGAACTCTCGCGTTTTACCCCTTTCTGTCTGGCGTTGCCGATCATCGCTTTAGCCTGGCATTACGGTTGGCAGGGGGCGCTGATCGCTGCGCTGATGAATGCGATTGCGTTAATCGCCAGTCAGACCTGGCACGATCATCCGGTGGATTTGCTGCTCTCGCTGCTGGCGCAGAGCCTGACCGGGCTGCTGTTGGGCGCCGGGATTCAGCGTCTGCGTGAACTGAATCAGTCGCTGCAAAACGAACTGGCGCGCAACCAGCGGCTGGCGGAGCGCCTACTGGAAACGGAAGAGAGCGTGCGCCGGGACGTGGCGCGCGAACTGCACGATGACATCGGCCAGACCATTACTGCGATTCGCACCCAGGCCGGGATTGTGCAGCGTCTGGCGCCGGAAAACGGCGGCGTGAAACAGAGCGGCCAGCTTATTGAGCAGCTTTCGCTAGGGGTTTACGATTCGGTTCGTCGTCTGCTGGGTCGTCTGCGCCCGCGTCAGCTCGACGATCTGACCCTTGAACAGGCGGTACGTTCGCTGATGCGCGAAATGGAGCTGGAAGATCGCGGGATGGTCAGTCATCTCGATTGGCGAATTGATGAGGCCGCATTAAGCGAAAACCAGCGCGTGACGCTGTTTCGCGTCTGCCAGGAAGGGCTGAATAACATCGTGAAGCACGCCAGCGCCAGTGCGGTGACGCTGCAGGGCTGGCAGCAAGATGAGCGGCTGATTCTGGTTCTTGAGGATGATGGCTGCGGGCTGCCATCGGGGATCGGGCAGCAGGGCTTTGGCCTCACCGGTATGCGCGAACGCGTGACGGCGCTGGGCGGCACGCTCACTGTCTCCTGCACGCACGGTACGCGGGTCTGCGTCAGTCTGCCGCGCCGTTATGTTTGAGGAGTAATAATGCTGAGTTTTCTGAAATCCCCGCCCGATGCCGCGCCGGTTGCCGATAAGCAGGCGCTTGATGAGCGTTACCGCTACTGGCGACGTCATATTCTGCTGACCATCTGGCTGGGCTATGCCCTGTTTTATTTCACGCGCAAAAGCTTTAATGCTGCGGTGCCGGAAATTGTCGCCAGCAACGTCCTGACCCGCAGCGATATCGGCCTGCTGGCGACGCTGTTTTACATCACCTACGGGCTATCGAAGTTTTTCTCCGGCATCGTCAGCGACCGTTCCAACGCCCGCTATTTTATGGGGCTGGGCCTTATCGCTACGGGCGTAGTCAATATTCTGTTCGGCTTTTCCACCTCGCTTTGGGCGTTTGCCCTGCTGTGGGCGCTGAATGCCTTTTTCCAGGGCTGGGGCTCGCCGGTGTGCGCCCGTCTGCTGACGGCCTGGTATTCGCGGACCGAACGCGGCGGCTGGTGGGCGTTGTGGAATACCGCGCATAACGTCGGCGGGGCGCTGATCCCGATGGTGGTCGGCGCGGCGGCGCTGCGCTATGGCTGGCGTACCGGGATGATGATTGCCGGGATGCTGGCGATTCTCGCCGGACTGTTCCTCTGCTGGCGACTGCGCGACCGGCCGCAGGTCGTTGGGTTACCTGCGGTGGGCGACTGGCGGCATGACGAGCTGGAGATTGCCCAGCAGCAGGAAGGGGCAGGGCTGACGCGCAAAGAGATCCTCACCAAATACGTGCTGCTGAATCCCTATATCTGGCTGCTGTCGCTGTGTTACGTCCTGGTATACGTGGTGCGGGCGGCGATTAACGACTGGGGCAACCTGTATATGTCGGAGACGCTGGGCGTCGATCTGGTAACCGCCAATTCAGCGGTGACAATGTTCGAGCTGGGCGGTTTTATTGGCGCGCTGGTCGCAGGCTGGGGATCGGATAAACTGTTTAACGGTAACCGAGGTCCGATGAACCTGATTTTCGCTGCCGGTATTTTGCTCTCGGTCGGCAGTTTATGGCTGATGCCTTTCGCCAGCTATGTGATGCAGACGGCCTGCTTCTTTACCACCGGTTTCTTTGTGTTTGGCCCCCAGATGCTGATTGGCATGGCGGCGGCGGAGTGTTCTCACAAAGAAGCGGCGGGCGCGGCAACCGGCTTTGTCGGGCTGTTTGCCTATCTCGGGGCGTCGCTTTCCGGCTGGCCGCTGGCGCAGGTCATGGAAATCTGGCACTGGAGCGGTTTTTTCGTGGTCATCGCAATTGCCGCCGGTATTTCCGCGCTGCTGCTGCTGCCGTTTTTAAACGCTCAGGCACCAAGAACAGCTCACGAAGCGTGAGCTGTCTCTCTTTTTTACCCCGAGTGGGACAAAACTAAGAAATTTTCCCGGTTCCGCCTGGACGCTGTCTCAGGCCAGCCGCACTGCGGCTTTTTACAATGCCTGCCATTCGCAGGTATAAAAATTAGCCCGGAGTGTCCTATGTTGGCTTTTCTAAACCAGGTGCGCAAGCCGACCCTGGATCTGCCGCTCGACGTGCGGCGTAAAATGTGGTTCAAACCGTTCATGCAGTCCTATCTGGTGGTCTTTATCGGCTACCTGACGATGTATCTGATCCGCAAAAACTTTAACATCGCCCAGAACGACATGATTTCCACCTATGGGTTGAGCATGACCCAACTGGGGATGATTGGCCTTGGCTTCTCGATCACCTATGGCGTGGGTAAAACGCTGGTGTCCTACTACGCGGACGGTAAAAACACCAAGCAGTTCCTGCCGTTTATGCTGATTCTCTCCGCAATCTGTATGCTGGGCTTCAGCGCCAGTATGGGGGCCGGCTCAACCAGTCTGTTCCTGATGATCGCCTTCTATGCGCTGAGCGGTTTCTTTCAGAGCACTGGCGGTTCGTGTAGCTATTCCACCATTACCAAATGGACGCCACGCCGTAAGCGCGGCACTTTCCTCGGCTTCTGGAATATCTCTCACAACCTCGGCGGCGCGGGCGCAGCGGGTGTGGCGCTGTTCGGCGCGAACTATTTGTTCGATGGCCACGTCATCGGCATGTTTATCTTCCCGTCGATTATTGCGCTGATTGTCGGCTTTATCGGTCTACGTTTTGGTAGTGACTCTCCGGAATCCTATGGCCTGGGGAACGCGGAAGAGCTGTTCGGCGAAGAGATCAGCGAAGAAGACAAAGAAACCGAAGATAACGCCATGACTAAATGGCAGATTTTCGTTGAGTATGTGCTGAAAAACAAAGTCATCTGGCTGTTGTGCTTCTCCAACATCTTCCTCTATGTGGTGCGCATCGGTATCGATCAGTGGTCGACGGTCTATGCCTTCCAGGAACTGAAGCTTTCCAAAGAGGTTGCGATTCAGGGCTTTACCTTATTTGAAGTCGGGGCGCTGGTCGGAACGTTGCTGTGGGGCTGGCTGTCGGATCTGGCGAACGGCCGTCGCGCGCTGGTGGCCTGTATCGCGCTGGCGTTAATCATCGCGACCCTTGGTGTTTACCAGCATGCCAGTAACCAGTATGTCTATCTGATGTCGCTGTTTGCCTTAGGCTTTCTGGTGTTTGGCCCGCAACTGCTGATCGGCGTTGCGGCAGTAGGCTTCGTCCCGAAAAAAGCCATTGGCGCGGCGGACGGTATCAAAGGTACCTTCGCTTATCTGATCGGTGACAGCTTTGCCAAACTGGGGCTGGGGATGATTGCCGACGGCACGCCGGTCTTTGGCCTGACCGGCTGGGCCGGTACTTTTGCGGCGCTGGATGCGGCAGCTATCGGCTGTATCTGTCTGATGGCTATCGTCGCAGTCTTTGAAGAACGTAAAATTCGCCGCGAGAAGAAGAAACAAAGTTTGCAGACCGCCTGAGGCATCAGGTATTGGTAACGTTGCTCGGCCTTCCCGCCGGGCTTTTTTATGCCTGCTGTGCAAGAGGGGAATTTAGGCCTCTTCTGGCTTACTGATGGTTTTTCTGGTTTTTTGACGGTTTCATCCATGCGTCATCATACTTTATATTCCCTCTAAGGTAGTTCCATTCAATCCCTCTAAATCTTAATCCTATGATTTCATGCATATTTGGAGAAGAGCTACCAGGGTAGTAGACATGCGTAAAATCAACGGAAGAAATAACTACACTATCTAATGTGATTTTATATAGTTCAACTTCAACACCTGCCTCTATAATAGCATAATATTTAATTACGGCTTTCTGTCAGCGTTTGGACTCACAAACAGCAATAGCAAAAAAGGGACTCGTTTTGTCTAACTGTTTATGGACAGTAACAGGATCGTGCTGCCGTGTTCCTGTCATGCTTCCAGTAAAACTATCTACACCTTGCCTTACACCGTAGCTACTGTTCATGATTTCAATAGCGCCTTCTCTACCTGGCATCAGACAATCGCCTTTTACCTGAACTCCATTCTCATCATATAAAAATAAATACGCTGGTAATGAC
>NZ_JBCNNS010000111.1:0-14347 GCF_039594335.1 Raoultella sp. | reverse complement strand
CGCGGCACGGGAAAAAATCGCCGCCGGTGCAAGCCTCGTCCAGATTTATTCCGGATTTATTTTTAAAGGTCCTCCGCTGATTAAAGAAATTGTTAACCATATCTAATCTTTTCCCCCTCTGATCCCTCCCAGGGCTTTATTTCCGGCCCTGGTTGTTTTATATTCCTTCCTTGTTGCTTATTTAGACATTTTAGTCTTTTCTTAATTTTGGAAATTATTCTGTTGCAGGATGCCATTGCATTAGAGATGCACGGGAAAGAGGACGGGGAACGATGCGAATTAAACCTGACGATAACTGGCGTTGGTATTACGATGAAGAGCACGATCGCATGATGCTCGATTTGGCCAATGGTATGTTGTTCCGTTCGCGGTTTGCGCGTCGGATGTTGACGCCCGACGCCTTTTCACCCTCTGGATTCTGTGTTGAGGATGCCGCACTGTATTTTTCTTTTGAAGAAAAATGTCGCGATCTCGAATTATCTAAAGAGCAGCGCGCGGAATTAGTTCTCAATGCGCTGGTCGCCATTCGCTTTCTGAAACCGCAAATGCCGAAGAGCTGGCATTTCACAACCCATGAAATCTCCTGGCAACCCGCCACCGGCGATGCCGCCAGTGCCTGGTTAAGCGATAGCGGACAGCAGGTTAATCTACTGGTGATTGAGCCGGGTGAAAATGCCGCGCTCTGTCTGTTGGCTCAGCCGGGGGTCACGGTCGCCGGACGAGTTATGCAACTGGGGGAGGTGATTAAAATCATGAACGACAGGCTGCAACCGGCACAGGGGATGGCCAGCTACAGCCTGGGACAGGCGGTTTAAACGCGCTAAGGCGCCAGCCGTAAGGCCGTTTTCGGTATACAGCTACAGCACAGAATCGTGCCATCGTCCGCGACCGCGTTTTTCTTCAACGGGCTGACCTCGCCTGCTTCCAGTTTGATGCGACAGCTGCCGCAAATGCCTGCCCGACAAGAGTAGGGGATGCGAATGCCTTTTTGCTCCAGTTGCTCCAGCAAGACCTGCTGATTATTGCCGCTAAACCGCTGCCCTTGCCATTCAATTTCAATCACGGCATCCGGCTGCGCGACGACCGCTGGATTCTCGTCGCTTTCGCCTGCGCCGTAGGCTTTTGCCGGGCCGCGAGTCAGCACTTCCACTTCATCGCCCACGCGCACTACGCCGCTGCTACGGGCAATCAGGTTTTGCCCAAAATCGACATCGCCGCTATCCAGCGCGGTACGGAACCGCTGCAGGGTGGCCAGCGGTTCGCCGGAGGGATGCTTTTGCCCCCGCTCCGGACTGACGGTGGTCAGCACGCAGCGGCTGCAGGGTTTTGCCACATCAAAAACCACCTCGCCAATGCGAATCACTTTCCAGGTATCCTCTTCCCAGGCCGCCGCGCCGGTCACCACCAGGTTAGGGCGAAACTGCTCCATTCGCACGCTGGCCGGACAGCGCTTTTGCAGATCGCGCAGCGAGGCTTCGTTGGCCAGCAGGTAGGGGAAACCATCGGCAAAGGTGAGCGGGACCGCATCATGGCGTTTCACCCGTCGGGTGAGGTGAGGGCCTAACCAGCGGAGCTGAACATCGCGGTTAAAGAAACCGCTGAGCCACTGGTTGACCGCGGGCGGAGCAATCAGCGCGGTGAAGTGATTCCCCCAGACTTCGGTCGGCGCTCCCTGCGGCGAAAAATCGCTGAAGCGCACTATCGCGCTGCTGCCGTCTACCGCCGTCAGATGAATACCATCGTGCAACGGGGACGGCGTAAACTTCACCATCTGCGGAAACTGGCGGGCAGTAATAAAGGTGCCATCGGTTTCCGTCACCATAAAGGCGCGATCGCAGGCCAGGCCGCTAATATCGGCAAACGCGTGCGTCAGACCAATTCCACGCATGGATTTGACGGGATGAATAAAAAGTCGCGATAGCGTTATCATGCGCTGCCTCTGGGCTTAAAAATAAGCCTTTAACTTTATGACATGAGGCGCATATTGGCTATAATGCGCAACAATTTTCTTTTAGTAAAAGTGACGATATGAATTCTCTGTTTGCCAGTACGGCTCGTGGCCTTGAAGAGCTGTTAAAAACTGAACTGGAAGCACTTGGCGCGGTGGACTGCCAGGTAGTCCAGGGCGGGGTCCATTTTCAGGGAGATACGCGCCTGCTGTATCAAAGCCTGATGTGGAGCCGACTGGCTTCGCGCATCATGCTGCCGCTGGGCCAGTGTAGCGTGTACAGCGACCTGGATCTGTACCTCGGTGTGCAGGCCATTCCATGGACGGAGATTTTCACCCCTGATGCCACATTCGCCGTGCATTTTAGCGGGCTGAACGATGAGATTCGCAACAGTCAGTACGGGGCGTTAAAGGTTAAAGATGCGATCGTCGACAGCTTCACGCGTAAAAATCTGCCGCGGCCAAACGTCGATCGTGAAAACCCCGATCTGCGGATTAATGTCTGGCTGAATAAAGAAACGGCGCACATTTCACTCGATCTCAGCGGCGAAGGTCTGCATCTGCGCGGTTATCGCGACATCACCGGGATGGCGCCGATCAAAGAGACGCTCGCTTCGGCGATCGTGATGCGCTCTGGCTGGGTTCCGGGAACGCCGCTGCTCGATCCGATGTGCGGCTCCGGCACGCTGCTGATTGAAGCTGCCATGCTGGCGACTGATCGCGCACCTGGCCTGCATCGCGGTCACTGGGGCTTCAACGGCTGGCTGCAGCACGATGACGCGGTCTGGAAAGAGGTGAAGGCCGAAGCACAGACCCGCGCACGTAAAGGGCTGGCGGCCTATGAATCGCGTTTCTATGGCTCTGATGTCGATGCCCGCGTTATTGAACGCGCGCGCAGCAATGCCCGTCGCGCGGGCGTCGGCGAACTGATTGCATTTGAAGCGAAAGATGTCGCTCAACTCAGCAATCCGCTGCCAAAAGGCCCGTACGGGACCGTTATCAGTAACCCGCCGTACGGCGAACGTCTTGAGAGCGAGCCGGCGCTGATTGCCTTGCATAGCCTGCTTGGGCGGACGATGAAAAGCCAGTTTGGCGGCTGGAACCTGTCTCTGTTCAGCGCTTCGCCGGAGCTTCTGAGCTGCCTGCAATTGCGCGCGGACAAGCAGTTTAAAGCGAAAAACGGCCCGTTGGATTGTGTACAGAAAAACTACCATCTGGCGGAAAACGACGGCAGCGGCGTAGTCTCCCTGGCGGAAGATTTCGCTAACCGTCTGCGCAAAAACCTGAAGAAATACGAGAAATGGGCGCGTCAGGAAGGGATCGAGTGTTACCGCCTGTATGATGCCGATCTGCCGGAGTATAACGTCGCGATCGACCGCTACGGCGAGTGGGTTGTCATACAGGAGTATGCGCCGCCGAAAACGGTTGATGCGCATAAAGCGCGTCAGCGTCTGTTCGATATTATCGCTGCGACAATCTCCGTGCTTGGCATTGCGCCGAATAAGCTGGTGTTGAAAACCCGTGAGCGGCAGAAAGGGAAAAACCAGTATCAGAAAATGGCCGAGAAGGGCGATTTTCTCGAGGTTCAGGAGTATAACGCGCGTCTGTGGGTCAACCTGACCGACTATCTGGATACCGGTCTGTTCCTTGACCACCGTATTGCGCGTCGTATGTTGGGCCAGATGAGCAAAGGGAAAGACTTCCTTAACCTCTTTTCTTATACCGGCAGCGCCAGCGTTCATGCCGGCCTCGGCGGCGCGCGTTCGACGACCACCGTTGATATGTCGCGTACCTATCTTGAATGGGCCGAACGTAACTTGCGCCTCAATGGCTTAACCGGGCGCGCGCATCGTCTGATGCAGGCTGACGTGTTGAGCTGGCTGCGCGAGAGCGATGAGCAGTTCGATTTGATCTTTATCGATCCGCCGACGTTCTCAAACTCCAAACGCATGGATGATGCCTTCGATGTGCAGCGCGACCACCTGCGTCTGATGACGGATCTCAAACGTCTGCTGCGCAAAGGTGGCACCATTATGTTCTCGAATAACAAACGCGGTTTCCGTATGGATCATGACGGACTGGCGCAACTGGGGCTGAAAGCGCAAGAAATTACCCAAAAAACGCTGTCTCAGGATTTCGCCCGCAACCGTCAGATCCACAACTGCTGGCTGATTACCGCAGCCTGAAAGGAATAAAGAATGTCATTAATTAGTATGCATGGTGCCTGGCTCTCCTTCAGCGACTCTCCGCTGCTGGATAATGCCGAGTTGCATATCGAAGATAACGAGCGCGTCTGTCTGGTCGGGCGTAACGGCGCGGGCAAATCTACCCTGATGAAAATCCTTAACCGGGAGCAGGGGCTGGATGACGGGCGCATTATTTATGAGCAGGATCTGGTTGTCGCGCGACTGCAGCAGGATCCGCCGCGCAACGTGACCGGCACCGTCTATGATTTCGTTGCGGAAGGCATCGCCGAGCAGGCGGCTTACCTCAAAGGCTATCACGATGTTTCGCAGTTGGTGATGACCGACCCGAGCGACAAGAACCTGAATGAACTGGCGCGTCTGCAGGAGCAACTGGATAATTTAGGGTTGTGGCAGCTCGATAGCCGTATTAACGAAGTGCTGGAGCAGCTAAATCTCGATCCCAACGCCGAGCTCTCCTCGCTCTCCGGCGGTTGGCTGCGTAAAGCGGCTCTCGGCCGGGCTCTGGTCAGCGGGCCGCGCGTGCTGCTGCTCGATGAACCGACCAACCATCTGGATATCGAAACCATTGACTGGCTGGAAGGTTTCCTCAAGACCTTCAAAGGGACCATTATTTTCATCTCGCACGACCGTTCCTTTATTCGCAATATGGCGACGCGGATTGTCGATCTTGATCGCGGTAAGCTGGTGACCTACCCGGGGAACTACGATCAGTATCTGCTGGATAAAGAAGAAGCGCTGCGTGTGGAAGAGCTCCAGAATGCGGAATTCGATCGTAAACTGGCGCAGGAAGAGGTATGGATCCGTCAGGGGATCAAAGCGCGTCGTACCCGTAACGAAGGGCGCGTGCGGGCACTGAAAGCCATGCGCCGCGAACGCGGTGAGCGCCGTGAAGTGATGGGCAGCGCAAAGATGCAGGTCGAAGAGGCTGCTCGCTCGGGCAAGATTGTCTTCGAAATGGAGAACGTCAACTACCAGGTGGATGGCAAAGTACTGGTGAGTGATTTTAGCGCCCAGATCCAGCGCGGTGACAAAATTGCCCTGATTGGCCCGAACGGCTGCGGGAAAACCACGCTGCTGAAATTGATGCTGGGTCAGCTGAAAGCGGATAGCGGGCGTATTCATGTGGGGACCAAGCTGGAAGTAGCCTACTTCGACCAGCACCGCGCGGAGCTTGACCCGGATAAAACGGTGATGGATAACCTTGCGGAAGGCAAACAAGAAGTGATGGTTAACGGTAAGCCGCGTCACGTTCTGGGCTACCTGCAGGACTTTATGTTCCATCCGAAACGCGCGATGACGCCGGTGCGCGCGCTCTCCGGCGGTGAGCGTAACCGTCTGCTGCTGGCGCGACTGTTCCTGAAGCCCAGCAACCTGCTGATACTCGATGAACCGACAAACGATCTGGATGTCGAAACCCTGGAATTGCTGGAAGAGCTGGTCGATGGTTATCAGGGCACCGTGATGCTGGTTAGCCACGATCGTCAATTCGTCGATAACACCGTCACCGAATGCTGGATCTTCGAAGGAGAAGGGCGCATCGGGCAATACGTCGGCGGCTATCACGACGCCCGCGGTCAGCAAGCGCAGTATCTGGCGAAAAAACAGCCGGTTTCTAAAAAGACAGTTGAAGTTGCTCAACCGAAAGCAGAAAGTGTCAAACGCGCTGCCAGCAAACTAAGCTATAACCTGCAGCGCGAGCTGGAACAGCTGCCGCAAAAACTGGAAGAACTGGAAGCCCAGCTGCAGAATTTGCAGGAGCAGGTTGCCGACCCTTCTTTCTTTGGTCAGTCGCATGACCATACGCAGCAGGTGCTCGCACAGCTGAGTGAAGCGGAGCAGGCGCTGGAAACGGCCTTTGAACGCTGGGAATATCTTGAAGGATTAAAAAACGGCGCATAGGCTGAGGAGTTTTCATGTGCGATCATCATCATGCTGCGCGGCATATTCTGTGCCCACAATGTGATTTGCTGGTGGCTTTGCCGCAGCTGGAACATCGCCAGAAAGCTGTGTGCCCGCGTTGCGGCACGACGCTGACAACCTCATGGGACGCGCCCAGGCAGCGTCCCACAGCCTATGCGCTGGTGGCGTTGTTTATGTTGCTGTTGGCCAACCTGTTTCCCTTTGTATATATGCGGGTGAGTGGCCTCAGCAGTGAAATCAGGCTACTGGAAATCCCCGATGTGCTGTTTAGTGAAAATTATGCCAGCCTCGGTACCTTCTTTTTACTCTTCGTACAGCTAGTGCCAGCTTTTTGTCTGGTCACCATTCTGCTACTGGTCAACCGCATTCATATGCCACGTGCGCTAAAGGCGTTTCTGGCGCGCATTCTGTTTCACCTGAAAACCTGGGGAATGGCGGAGATTTTCCTCGCCGGTGTGCTGGTGAGCTTTGTCAAGCTGATGGCGTATGGTGATATCGGCATCGGCTTAAGCTTTATCCCCTGGTGTTTGTTCTGCCTCCTGCAACTGCGTGCGCTGCAGTGCGTAGACCGACGCTGGTTGTGGGACGATATTGCCCCGATGCCTGCGGTAACGCAGCCGCTGAAGATCGGCGTGACGGGGATCCGCCAGGGTCTACGTTCATGCTCGTGCTGTACCGCGGTTTTGCCTGTTGATGAAGCCGTTTGCCCTCGTTGTCAGACTCAAGGGACCGCGCGACGCAAGAATAGCCTGCAGTGGACGTTGGCCCTGCTGCTGACCTCATTTGTCCTTTATCTGCCCGCCAATATCATGCCAATCATGATTACCGATTTGCTGGGCGATAAATTGCCATCAACGATCATGGCAGGGGTGATCCTGCTGTGGAGTGAAGGGTCGTATCCGGTGGCACTGGTGATATTTATCGCCAGTATTATGGTGCCGACGCTGAAAATGCTCGCCATTGCCTGGTTGTGCTGGAACGCGAATGGTAACGGGCAGCGTGACTCGGAGCGTATGCACCTGATTTATGAAATTGTGGAGTTTGTTGGCCGCTGGTCAATGATTGATGTTTTTGTCATCGCTGTACTCTCGGCGCTGGTGCGCATGGGAGGGTTGATGAGTATCTATCCTGCGATAGGGGCGGTGATGTTTGCGCTCGTTGTTGTCATGACAATGTTCTCAGCCATGACCTTTGACCCGCGTTTATTGTGGGACCGTGAACCAGATTCAAGCCATGAGGAAAGGCAGCAGCATGGAAAATAAGAGCGGAGAAGCGAAAGTGCAAAAGGTGAAGAACTGGTCACCCGTGTGGATCTTCCCCATCGTCACTGTGCTAATCGGCGCGTGGATCCTTTTTTATCACTACAGTCATCAAGGGCCGGAAGTGACGCTGATTACCACCAACGCTGAAGGGATCGAAGGGGGAAAAACCCGGATTAAAAGCCGCAGCGTGGATGTGGGGATAGTAGAGAGCGCCACGCTGACCGACGATCTGACGCACGTAGAGATTAAAGCCCGGCTGAATGCCGGCATGAAGAAACTGTTGCATGAAGATTCCGTATTTTGGGTCGTCAAACCGCAGGTAGGGCGTGAAGGGATCAGTGGACTCGGCACCCTGTTGTCCGGGGCGTATATTGAACTGCAGCCGGGCACGAAAGGTGGGGAACCCGCCCGTTTCCCGCTGCTGGATTCTCCGCCGCTGGCGTCACCGGATGCAAAAGGTATCCGGATCCTGTTGGAGAGTAATAAAGCAGGTCAACTGTCGCCGGGTGACCCGGTGCTCTTCCGTGGCTATCGCGTTGGATCGGTGGAAACCAGCTCCTTTGATGCGCAAAAGCGCACTATCACCTATCAGTTGTTTATCAATGCGCCCAACGATCGTCTGGTAACAACCAATGTCCGCTTCTGGAAAGACAGCGGTATTGCGGTCGATCTCTCCTCGTCCGGGATGCGCGTGGAAATGGGATCGCTGGCGACCCTGTTCGGCGGCGGCGTCAGCTTTGATATTCCGGAAGGTCTGGATATGGGCGAGCCGGTGGCGAACAAAACGGGCTACCATCTCTTCGACGATCAGAAGAGCATTCAGGATTCGG
The DNA here is from genome assembly GCF_039594335.1 of Raoultella sp. NCBI lineage: Bacteria > Pseudomonadati > Pseudomonadota > Gammaproteobacteria > Enterobacterales > Enterobacteriaceae > Klebsiella > Raoultella sp. The sequence goes on along the minus strand of NZ_JBCNNS010000111.1, from coordinate 6,180 downwards.
TCTTTACCCAACATATTGATTACGTGATGTTCTTTAAAGACTCCGTGCGCGGCCTGCAGCCTGGGGCGCCGGTCGAGTTCCGTGGGATCCGTCTGGGAACCGTCGGTAAAGTGCCGTTCTTTATTCCAGGACTGTATCAGCACCTCAATGAAGACTATCGCATCCCGGTGCAAGTCAGTATTGAACCAGAACGGCTGATCAGTCAGCTCGGCGGCGATCTCGATATCCGTACGCATATTGATGATCTGATTAATCGCGGGTTACGGGGATCGCTGAAAACAGGGAACCTGGTGACTGGCGCACTGTATATCGATCTCGACTTCTATCCGAAAGCGCCTCCGCGTGGCAAGATTCAGGAATTTGGAACCTATCCGATCATTCCAACAATCAGCGGTGGTCTGGCGCAGATCCAGCAGCGCCTGATGGAAGCGCTGGATAAGATTAACAACCTGCCGATAAACCCGCTGCTGGAACAAGCGACCACCACGCTGGCGCAAAGTGAAAAAACGATGCAGCACGTTCAGACCACGCTGGATAGCCTGAACAAGATAGCGGCAAGTCCGTCAATGCAGCAGCTTCCTGCCGATATGCAGAATACGCTGCGCGAACTGAACCGCAGCATGCAGGGCTTCCAGCCCGGTTCGGCGGCATACAATAAGATGGTGGCAGATATGCAGCGACTGGATCAGGTTCTTCGCGAACTGCAGCCGGTACTGAAAACGCTCAATGATAAGAGCAACGCGCTGGTATTTGAGGCCAGGGATAAAAAAGATCCTCAGCCGAAGGGAGCGAAATAATGAAAAAATGGTTAATCGTGGCTGCGGCCTGCGCGTTGGCGGCTTGCAGCAGTGGGGAAAATAAAACCTACTATCAGCTTCCGGTTGTACAAAGCGGCGCGCAAAGCGCCGCCCACCAAAGCAAGAACCTGCTGTGGGTTGAACAGGTCAGTATCCCGGATTACCTGGCGGGCAACGGAGTGGTTTATCAGACCAGTGACGTGCAGTATGTCATTGCCAATAATAATCTGTGGGCCAGCCCGCTCGATCAGCAACTGCGTACTACGCTGGTGGCGAATCTGAGCGCTAAACTCCCGGGCTGGGTGGTTGCTTCGCAGCCTCTCGGCAGCGATCAAGATACGCTCAATGTGGCGGTTAATGGCTTCCATGGCCGTTACGATGGTCGGGTCATCGTCAGTGGTGAGTGGTTGCTGAAGCATCAGGGCCAGCTGATTAAGCGTCCGTTCAATATTGAGCTTAAGCAGCAGCAGGATGGTTATGATGCGATGGTGAAGACTCTGGCTCAGGCCTGGTCTCAGGAAGCCACGGCAATTGCCAGCGAATTGAATCGCCTGCCATAAGTAAAATGAATAAAAATAAAGTGCCGCGGTGGCCTGAAAAACCACCGCGGTTTTTTATTTGTATCGTCAGGTCGTTACTTGTGCCGGTTCACATTTTTTGTACAAATGAATTTTCATGTAGCTCACAATTATGACAATGGCGTGAATTTTGCGCATTGACGTTGCCTCTGATTCGCGGTATTCGTTAACCGTGGTTGCACATTTAGTGACCACTGTTTTCTTTTCCACCAGATCAAATAATGAGGGAAACGAGGCATGAAGAGACAAAAACGAGATCGCCTGGAACGGGCACATCAACGTGGATACCAGGCCGGGATAACCGGAAGATCGAAAGAAATGTGTCCCTACCAGACCTTGAATCAAAGGTCCTACTGGCTAGGAGGCTGGCGAGAAGCCATGGAGGACAGGGTACAAACTGCCTGACTGTCTCTTTAAAAAAAGAAGCCTCCGCAGAGCGGGGGCTTCGCCTTTTCACGCTATCGCTGCTTATCAGAATGCAGACGTATCCTGGAACAGACCCACTTTCAGATCGTTTGCGGTGTAGATCAGACGATCGTCAACCAGCACTTCACCATCCGCCAGGCCCATAATCAGACGACGGTTAACAACGCGTTTGAAGTGAATACGGTAGGTGACTTTCTTCGCAGTCGGCAGTACCTGGCCGGTAAATTTCACCTCGCCAACGCCCAGCGCGCGGCCTTTGCCTTCGCCGCCTAGCCATCCCAGATAGAAACCAACCAGTTGCCACATGGCATCCAGTCCCAGGCAGCCAGGCATAACCGGATCGCCGATAAAGTGGCAACCGAAGAACCACAGGTCCGGGTTAATATCGAGTTCTGCTTCAACATAACCTTTATCGTAGTTACCACCCGTCTCGGTCATTTTGATGACGCGGTCCATCATCAGCATATTCGGCGCGGGTAACTGCGGGCCTTTTGCGCCAAACAGTTCACCACGGCCAGAGGCAAGAAGGTCTTCTTTCGTATAGGATTCGCGTTTATCTACCATGTTTTAAGTAAGCCTTATTTTGAGTTCGGGACGCAGGATAGCTAACACGTGTAAGCTGAACAAGTCCGATCAGTTAGAACCTGAACCACCTAACCAGCGTAGCGGCCACGGAAAACGATGACGACTCTCTTGCTGGGTCGCCTGCGCGATCCGTTCCTGGATGGTTTGCCGTAAAGTTTGCCCTTCGCCATCCCATAGCAACTGGGTCAGAACAGGCAGCGCTTCCGTGACATCTTCCACCGCCCAGATGGAAAACTGCTCGTCAGCGACGGCCTGCCGAAGTTCGGTTGCCAGACTCAGGTGGCGGATATTTGCTGCAGGAATAATGACTCCTTGCTTACCGGTTAATCCGCGCTGCTGACAAATGGTGAAAAAGCCTTCGATTTTCTCATTAAGGCCGCCTACCGGCTGGACGCGACCAAACTGATCGACGGAACCCGTAATGGCAATGCTCTGATTAATCGGTACGCCAGCGAGCGCGCTGATTAGCGCGCATAGCTCGGCCATCGAGGCGCTGTCACCGTCGACTTCACTGTAGGATTGTTCAAAGGTCAGCGAAGCCGTGAAGGGGAGCTGCTGTTCGAGTTCCAGTTCGGACATCAGGAACGCCTGCATGATCATCATGCCTTTGGCATGAATGTTGCCTCCCAGCTCCGCCTTACGTTCAACGTCGATGAATTCACCATCGCCGATGTGTACGACGCAGCTGATGCGTGATGGTTCGCCAAACGGACGCGGATGTCCTGGGAATTCGATGACCGACAAGGCGTTAATTTGGCCAATGCATTCGCCTTCGGTTTCAATCATTATCTGTTCTTGCAGGATTTCATCCTGTATCCGCTCGGCAAGATAGCCTTCGCGCCACTCGCGACGAGCCAGCATGGTTTGCATCTCTTCGGCAGTGATCTGGTCACCTTCGCAGAACGCAGCAGCCTCTCGCAGTTGACGGGCTATCCACAGTGGACACAGCGGTAATGTCTCCTGATCGCCGGTATAACGTGCGGCTTCATCAATAAACAGAGGCCATACGTCAGCGGCCAGTCCTGGTAGTCCGAGTTGCTGCGCGTTTTTTCCTACCCACTGACACCACTGCTTTAGCGTGTCAGCATCGGCAATCTGGATAATCTCTTCGTATTCACTGTAAATCGCCTGAGCGGAGAGTTCGGGTTCCATCTCCTGGAAATCGGCCAATGAATCACGTTCACCTACCAGTATCACCTTCAGGCTGAGCGGCATAGAGGGAATCGCGACCGGCAGAGGACGTGACTCATCAATGGACAACCAGTCAAAGCGCTGACGGGTGACCATGCTTTTCAGGCGCATCCAGAGCAGCGGCTGAGCCAGTAACGCGCGCAGAGAGATAATCAGTACGCCACCGTTGGCGCGGTGTACCAGCCCTGGCTGGAGAGTGATTTCTCCGTTAAATTGCCTTACGCAACCAAATAGCTGCTCCGCTTCTATCCAGTCGGCAGATTCAACTGGTGCGGAACTGGCAAAATTATCGTCGGCATCTTTAGCCGGAGTGAGGGTGACGTTGCCGCCATTGACCAGATAACGCACACCGTAAAGCGGTGCGGCAGGCTCATGTAAAGTTCGCGTTTCCGTTTCCAGCCACTGCAGATATTCCGGTTCTTCCGGGGCTTTCACCAGCATGAATGGTGAGATGGTTGGAGTCACCAGAAGCTGCTCCAGACCATAGAATAAACGGGGCTGCAGTTCGCCGGAAAGGCCATCTTCTGCCTGGGCTAAATCGGCTTGTGCAAACAGCGCCTGATAACTTTCCGTATCAGGAGCAAGGTCGTTTCGGGTAAGTTTCGTAATGGTCAAAGTCGCTGTTTTTTAGTCAGATGTAAAACGCGCGATTATACCTTATGCTGCGTCTGAGCACACGGGGGATTGCGTTTGCCATGATGATTACCGGGTTACCCGCATCACGAATGATGATTTATTCTCAGCACATTGGGAAAAAACTGATATCCTGAAATGAGTTACACGGTCACATTGAGATCGCAATGAAATATCAACAACTGGAAAATCTTGAAAGCGGCTGGAAATGGAAATATCTGGTAAAAAAGCACCGGGAAGGTGAGCTGATTACCCGCTACATTGAAGCCAGCGCTGCGAAAGCCGCGGTCGATGTCTTACTGACGCTCGAAAATGAACCTGTTCTGGTGCATACCTGGATTGAGCAGCATATGAATCCGGAGTTAATGAACCGTATGAAGCAGACAATCCGCGCGCGTCGGAAACGGCACTTTAACGCGGAGCATCTGCACACGCGTAAAAAATCGATCGACCTGGAGTTTATCGTCTGGCAGCGTCTTGCGGGGCTCGCGCAGCGGCGTGGAATAACCCTGTCTGAAACCATCGTACAGTTGATTGAAGACGCTGAACATAAAGAGAAGTACGCCAGTAAAATGTCCAGCCTGAAGCACGATTTACAGGTGTTGTTGGGGAAGGAATAGCGGCAGAGGACAGGGCAAGACTGTATCGGGCAGGCGATACGTTGATGCCCGAATTCAGTCCAAAAAAAACCCCGCAAAGCGGGGTTTTTTATCGGTAGTAAAACTTAAGCCTGCGGCTGAGTTACTACTTCTTTGTAACCTTTAACTTCGATCTCTACGCGACGATCTGGGCCCAGGCAGTCGATCAGTGCAGCGCGAGCTTTCACGTTGTTACAGGTAGCGCCGGTAACCGGGTTGGATTTACCCATACCACGTGCGGAGATTTTGCTTGCCGGGATACCTTTAGACACCAGGTAATCAACAACAGACTGAGCACGTTTCTCGGACAGCTGCTGGTTGTAAGCGTCAGAACCGATACGGTCGGTGTAGCCCAGAACCACTGCAGAACCGTCTTTCGGATCCATGTTGCTCAACTGGGTATACAGCTGATCCAGAGCCTGCTGACCTTCTGGTTTCAGGGTCGCTTTGTTGAAGTTGAACAGAACGTCAGACTTCAGAGTGAAGTGCTTAGTAGCCACTTCCGGAGCCGGTGCCGGTGCTGGTGCAACAACCGGAGCTGCTTCATCTTGACCGAAACGGTAAGAAACACCCAGGCTCAGCATGCCGTTGTCAGGACGAGTACCAACGGTACCTGCGTCACCGATGTTGTTAACCCACTGGTATTCCAGACGGGTAGCGATGTCACGAGTAACAGCCCACTCTAAACCACCAGCAAATACCGGGGATACGCCAGTATCGTGTTCGCTGCGGGATACGCCGGTAGAAGCGTAGTTACCTTTAGAATCTGCACGCCAGACCATACCACCCAGACGGGTGTAGATGTCCAGATCGTCAGTGATCGGGTAACCCAGTTTAGCAGTCAGCTGAACGCCCTGAGCTTTGAAAGCGCCATTGTCTACGCTGCCTTTATAAGCCATACGGCCCAGCCAGTCGTAACCCATTTCAAAACCGAGGTACGGGTTAACCTGATAACCACCGAACGCACCAGCACCCAGTTGATCGTTACGGGTCGGGCCGTTGTTGTTCTGGAAACCGTTACCGTAGAAACCGGTATCGTGATACTGGGACCAACCCAGTTTACCACCTGCATACCAGGTGTTATCTTTCGGTGCGGCCTGCGCTACGGTAGCGAAGCCAGCCAGTGCCACTGCAATCGCGATAGCTGTCTTTTTCATTTTTTGCGCCTCATTATCATCCAAAATTCGCCATGAAGTTACAAAAGACCTCACGGTTAAATCCTTCACCCGGGGCGTGACTTGTTGTTAACTATGCTGATACATGCAGCGTAAGCCGATCACCCCTGGCGATGTAAAGTCTACAACTTAGTTCGAAACTTACAAGTGTGAACTC